>NZ_PPEU01000055.1:0-4885 GCF_003056015.1 Candidatus Similichlamydia epinepheli
AGATGGGACTGTTTTTTGGGATAGTCCTTGGGGAAAAGGTCGTCCGGGATGGCATATCGAGTGCAGTGCTATGGCGAATGCAATTTTAGGTCCTACTATCGATCTTCATTGTGGTGGCATTGATAATCTTTTTCCACATCATGAAAACGAAATTGCTCAATCTGTTTGTTGTAATGGTGTATTGTTTTCTAAGCATTGGTTTCATGTTTCTCATCTACATGTTGATGGGAGAAAGATGTCTAAGAGTGCTGGTAATTTTTACACCTTGCGTGACTTACTTAATGAAGGAGTTGATCCATCGGCTCTGCGTTACCTTTTACTTCAAAATCATTATTCCGCATCTATGAATTGTACGCGTGAATCTATCCATGCGGCACATCAAACAGTTTATAGATTGGAAGAAGTTAACAGTGAATCTGAAAGCATTTCAGAAGATGTAGCTCAACCAGTGGAAGAGTTTCTGAAAAAATTCTGGGAAGGGTTGCTTAATGATCTCAATACACCTCTCGGATTAGGCTTTTTATTTGAAGCTATTCGTGAGATTAATCGCCTTATAGATACGGGATCTATCAGTCGAACGTTATCTATTAAGATAATAGGATGGTTAAGTGAGTGTGATACAATTCTTGACCTTCGAGATCGCGATTCTATCCCTCTTGCTGTGCAAGTCTTAGTTGAGAAAAGAAATGAATCTAGGAAAGCCAGGAATTGGTCGGAATCAGATCGATATCGTGAAGAGATCGAATCGCTTGGTTTTATCCTAGAGGACTTTAGTGATGGATCAAGAATTCGAAGAAGGCTTTGATTCGTTCTAATGGAATTAACTTTCCAAGTTATCTACCCATACAATCGTGAGTGAATTCACATCTTTTTTGTTTTTCATCCTGGTTGTCAATAGATGTAAGCTGTTATCAGAGCTCTAGATGAATTAGGTTAAGACTAAATTGTTTTAACCTTTCACGTGATCAATTATAAATGTTGTTGTTTCGACACTCGAATTGCGTTTTCGATTCTTCAACTGTTAATTGGTATAGAAAACTGTGTCCTTATCTGTTTCGCACGTAAGTGGTCAAAGCACTGTTGGACAGTATCAAATTCCAATTCTATCTTACGATTCATTCATCCAGAAAATACGAGATTTTTCCAGAGTAAAGTTTCATGAAGAAGTAGGTACTGGCGGTCGCTCTTGTTGTGTTCGTCGAGAGTTATTTTACAACGCAGGAATAGATTTAAAAGGAGAGGGATTCAGGGACCCGAAACTGAATGTATCTTTGGATACAAGACCGGAAAGGGGACCATTTCAATCTGGAGAATTATTTATAGTTTCCGATCCTCCTGGTGGTGGAATTTACTTGTGTTTCATTCCTGATCCTCATGCCAAGAAAAGAGACACCAAGACTAAATGGGGGAAGGATGTTAGAGGTGAATGTGCAGACTTGGCTAAGAAAGAACCTCAGTTTTGTTTGTCGGGTTGTGTAATTTCAATTTTGAGTTGTAGAAAGGCCTTTATACAAGATGGTAATTTGCATGGTGTAAAAATAACCATTTTATCTCGTAATTCTATTGCTCCGATTATTTTTTGTGAGAGATTAGCTGAAGACGTTTCATCTATTGAAAGGCCACTTTCTCCTGTTGGCATAGGTCCTAATGAAAATTTTGTAAGAGTAAGTTTTGTTACAAACGAATGTGGATTCGAATTTGAATCGTTCGTTCCATTTTTGACCGAAGATGAATTAAAAGCAAAAATATCGGATTTTAATTTATCAGATATCAGGGATCAACCTAAGAGACGTACTGTCTATGAATATATCTTTCAGGATGGATCTCCAGGGCATATTATTAGCTTTCCTTTTGGCTTAAGGCGTAGTGTTTTTTCAGGAAATTCAGAAGGAGGAACATTTTGCCTTTCATATCGTGAAGATGCCGATCAATCAAAGAACTTATTGCAGATTATTTTCATTGCCCCTGAGCTTTCAACGAAAAAACTCGGGGCAACTTCTCAGAAAGTCCACACATTTCAAAAATGGCAAATTGGGGATCAACCGCTAAAGCAGAGCCGACCTACATCTCCTATTTTTAGATATTTTGCCCATGGCGTGACTTTTGTAAAAGTTTCTGAAAATGAGGTTAGAGTACAAGGTCTAAAGCTGAAATTACTTACATCAATAAAAGGTTTTGGTGGACTACTTGTTACTAAAGAGCAGGCAGATGCAACACAAAGCACATCAAGGACTACTACTGATGATTCAGGAGAAGGGACATCTGGGCAACATGCAGAAGGGTCGGAGCCTGGAACATCTACTAAGAGTGTAGGTGAGGCCTCTTCTCGAAAAAGAAAATCATCTGGGGCACCTGAATCAGATTCTCCTATTCCAAAACGTGGAGCTCAAAAATTTTTAAAGTACGCAATGTCTTCTGAATTTTTTACGCAAGGAATAGAAGAACGTCCTGAAGATATGGATGTAACTGGTTCTGAATCAGCTATGTCACATGAAGAGGCGTCATTGCGAACATCACCAATTGTTGAGGTTGAAGAGGCAGAAGAAGTTGCTTCTGAAATTGTTGTGCCTAGTCAAGCAGATGTTGCGGTACAAACATCACTAATTGTTGAGGTTGAAGATGTAGTAGAAGAAGCTGCTGAAGTTGTCACGCCTAGTCAAGCAGATGTTGCGGTACAAACATCACCAATTGATGAGGTTGAAGAGGCAGAAGAAGTTGCTTCTGAAATTGTTGTGCCTAGTCAAGCAGATGTTGCGGTACAAACATCACCAATTGATGAGGTTGAAGAGGCAGAAGAAGTTGCTTCTGAAATTGTTGTGTCTAGTCAAGAAGAGGTTGAATCACAAGCGTCACCAATTATTGAGTTTGAAGATGTAGAAGAAGGAACCTCTGAATTGGCCTTGATTCGGCAGGAAGAGGTCGCATTGCAAGCTTCTATGATTGAAGATGCAGGAGAAGGCACTTCCAGTTCAACCATGCTTTCGCCTATGCGATTAAGTAGCTCTTATGATCAGGTCGTAGTTGAAGATCTGTTTTTGAGTATTCCTTATATTATTGATGTTGAGCGTCATCAAGAGTATCGAGTCCGAATTCTAAATTTCAATCAGTTCATTCATAGAGTGCAAGATTTTTACGACTCAAGAATCAGCAAAAAGTCAACTAATAGACGTATAGGCAGATCTTCTTGCGTTATTAGAGATGTGCCATCTGACGAAGCAAATGTACGTCATGAATTGTTTCTGATTCCAAAAGCAAAATTTTCTGACAAATATTGCAGCACTCCGTTACTTCATGGGGAATTAATACTTGTTACAAATCCTCCTGAAGGTGGAGTTTATGTGTGTTTCATCCCTGATATTAATAGTCAGGGACATTTTAAGGATATAGAGTTGAAAAAATTTACTAAATTAACAAAGTTATATCCAACTTTTTTTGCAGATTCCGAAATTTTTTATTTTACAAGCAGATACATTTCAGTTTTAAGGGTTAGAAGAGCTTGTTTAGATCTTTCTTCTTTTAATTTTACTGGGATAAAACTTTCTATTTTATCAGCAAAGAATGTTCTTCCAATTGTTGCTTGTGAGATATCAGGAGTTAATCTTTTGCCATTTGAAAGAACACTTAATCCAGTTGGAGCAATCTCATGTAAAAAATTCACAAGAGTGAAATTTTTCACTTCTGAGCCTGGATTTTTAGGAGAATCTTATATACCAGTTTTAAATGAAGAAGAATTGCAATTCGAAGTTGTTACTCAACTTGGCTCAACGTATACAATGTATAGAGCATACAGAGAGAATGCTGTTAGTAAGATATTAGATAGCGTATTCAAAGGTGAGCTTATTAGCTTTCCTCTTGGTGTTTGGCATGATTTATTATCAGGAAAAGTAAAAGGAGGATCTGTTTGTCTGAGCTATATAGAGGGGTCAGAGCAATGTTCATCAGGCGTACAAATTACTTTCTTAGCACCTGAGCTTTGCGTAAACAATATTCCACCTGTTGCTCGTGGTTTACATATATTTAATAAGAGACACACAGATGGATATGAACCTCTAAAAAGTAGCAGGCCAATGAGTCCCATTTTTCATTACTTCGTAGAAGGAGTAAATCTTTCAAAGGCTTCACAAAATGAAATGCAGTTGGAAGGACTTAAATTAGAATTTCTTACTTCTGTAAAGGGATTTTCTGGATTACTTGTTTCTCGTGTTGACTGCACCTCGATTTCAGGGCAATCTACTACAGAAGCTGTTGATCTATCTCAGGAAGAAGAAGAGTTAATACTTGCTGCTTTTTCTTCAGAACAAGGATTACAAATTAGTAGTGAAGAAGGAATTGCAGATCATGACTATGCATGTGCATCAACTTCTATGTTACAAGAAAGTGTTGAGTTACAAGTGGAGGAAATTGAACCCACTTCCAGTGCGCCTAGTCAATTTCAGGAAGAAGAGTTAATACTTGCTGCTTTGTCTTCACAACAAGGATTACAAATTAGTAGTGGAGAAGTAATTGTAGATCACGACTACGCACGTGCATCAACTTCTATGTTACAAGAAAGTGTTGAGTTACAAATGGAGGAAATTGAACCTATTTCCAGTACGCCTAGTCCATTTCATGAAGAATTAACGATTGCTGCTTTGTCTTCGTTACAAGAAAGTGTTGAGTTACAAGTGGAGGAATTTGAACCTACTTCCAGTACGCCTAGTCCATTTCATGAAGAATTAACGATTGCTGCTTTTTCTTCAGAACAAGGATTACAAATTAGTAGTGAAGAAGGACTTGCAGATGGCGAATGCGCATCAACTTCTATGTTACATGAGTGTGCTGAGTTACAAGCAGAGGAAATTGAATCTGCATCCAGTACGCCTAGTCAATTTCAACCGGAAGAGTT
>NZ_PPEU01000056.1:0-4862 GCF_003056015.1 Candidatus Similichlamydia epinepheli
GTTTGGTTGGATGATATTGGTTATTGTGGTTGTTGTGGTTTATCTTATGAACATAAATATATGCCTCGTCTAGATTCTAAAAAGAACCTTTTGGAAAAAATGTGCCCTTGTATGGCTTTCCACCTAATAATTGAATTTCACTCAGTTGTACACAGTTCATAACTGCTAGTTGATTGAGTGATTATCTCTATAACTGTTTAATTGTTAACTAGTTCAGCCAATGAAAATTGCTCAAGAACTAAACTTGCAATTTGACTAAGCATTTATAGTGTTGGAAGATGCACTATGTTTAAAAGTTTGAATTATCTTTAAGTCGGCCATCTTTCCAACTCAAAGTATTTTCAAAACGTTATATTTATACAAAAAAAATTGTCATGAGTTAAGTTTTCAAAGATTGCATTATGCTTTCTTCATTTCGTGTCTTAATTAGATTTATTAATCTTGAGATTAGCTTTTATCTTCTTGTCGTTGTAAGCAGCTCAAATGCAATTAATTAAATTAAGAACATAATAAGAAGTTATTTTTAATAGTCGTGAAAAAGCATAACCTAACGACAATGTCAAACTAAAACACAAGTAGAAAAAAAGCAATTTTAATCAAAAACACCTTTTTAAAGCATATCGAATCATATTTTCTATTTTAGAGACCCAAAAATTTATTTTTTTAATAAAAAAATCATCGTATAGCTCTAAGATAGATTTATTATTTAATTCAATTATTTGTATATCACAGATCAGTCTACTTTCTTAAAGGCAAATAAAACTGCAATTTCAATTGCATGATGTGTACTATATTTCCATTGAACAGTTTTTTATATGGCCAGTAAGCATCACTCTGGAAACAGATGGAGAAGTATAAACTGTTAACGCATAATGATATTTTGACAGTTTTGTATTGCAAAATATTTGTATATTGGGAGCGCAAAACGAAGTTTTAGATTGAAAAAACACAAACTTATTTTGATATAATGAATTTGTTGAATGGAATCTCTATATAAGAATAATTTTTATTTGCCGCGTGTTTGCTATTGTTTTGGTAGCCGTTTATTCAATGCGCCTAATGTAATTGCATTAATTAGATCTATTCCCTCTCAAAGACTTGAATCTTTTTCATGGTTCGCATCAGCAAATTTTTTCGAAAAAATTACATATGTTGTAATCAGTGTTTTCTGCTTTTTTTTGTCTCTTATAAAGCGTTTATTTATTTTTTTTATAATTGTATTTCTATTGTTGTTATTGTTCCTTTCATTACTTCACTATTTGGACAAAAGTGGTGGAGTTTTAAAAAAGGATTTAAGCGAAGAAGAAATAAGAAGACAGGCAAAATCAAAAATAACCATTGATGATTTCAAGAGTATCTTCAATGGTAAAGAGCCATCATCCCACGATTTGTTGAAAGCTATGTTCTCTAAATCACCAAATTAATGCATATAAGCGTGTATCGAAGTGAGCTGTAACCATTTCATGTCATGATCGAGCAGCCTGGTTGATATTCAGTTTCTCAAAATTTCTAATGGAAAATTCTATTTATTTCATGAAATTAATCTTCTTGGAGCGAAGCACGAATTGTCTCCAAGATTAATACTGTTTTCTCGTCGATCATAGATTTCATTTCTTCCATTAAGACTACAAATTTCGATTCGATGGTAGATTGCGTGTCAACCATCATCGCAGATAAGCTTCTAGTTGCGCTGTCCTTTAGTTCTGCGTCTATTCTGTCAAGTTTTGTATCCATTTTCATGTTTAAAGAAAGTGTTAGCTTCTCGAGCATAGTTTCAATATTATTTTTTGCCTCTTGTCGCAATTGATCTATTCCATCACTAATACGACCTTCTAAATTTTGTGACATCTCTTCAAGCTTTTTCTCCAGTTGCTCTTGGCGTCTCTCTATCTCGATGAGACGTTTGGGCTCTTCTTCAAATTTTTGAAAATATTTTATCAAAATTGGTGGAATCCTTTTCAGGAACATGAATAAATAAAAAAGTAAAAGCAGACTCAAAAGTAATATGCAAACATATTTTAAAATTGATTGAACTGAAAAAGGAAGAGATGAAAAAGGAGAAAATGACTTCGCGCCTAATGAAGTTACGCTTGGCCCTGATAGCTGGGACTGCTTTCTATTTAGCGAAAGTATGCTTCGTATGCTTGATGGAATAACACCGTTTTGATGCCTCCCAAACCCGTACCTTATCGTGTTTCTACAGTTGATAAGCCGAAAAAGAGTGTTCATATAACATTTTCACCTGTAGTTAAGAGCACGAAGTAAGATTTAGTGATGTATGGACAAATACACGTCTATAATTTAATAAAAAAACTAATTTGTGTTGCTGATGTTATTAATTATGGATGATAAAATTGTTTAGGGATTTCAAATTAAAAAATAGAGCCACTTTAAGAATTGCCTGATTTGGTTTTTATTGAAAGTTGTTTTGTATTTTTTCATATTAAACAGGCGAAGAGATGACATTTGTTTGTGGATTAGATTTAAGAATCTAACCCATTAGGATCAGGATGCAACGAGTCAAATAAATTTTGGATTTGCTCAAGAACAGTATGTGTGTAACGTTCCGTAGTTGAAATATCTGAATGACCAAGCAACTCCTGAATCACACGAATATTTGCGCCGTGAGCAAGAAGATGTGTTGCAAAGCTATGTCTAAGGTTGTGTGGAGAGATTGCTTTTGAGCAAACTAGAGATGACAGAAAGCGAATGCGCTTCCATGCTTGTTCTCTTGTCATTCTTCTTTTGCGGCTGTTTAATAGTAATGAATCCGTTGATGGACTGAGTTCCCTTCTTTTTTCCAAGTAAAGAGACATATCCTTTACCAAAGATTCTTGAACAGGAACCAATCGTTCCTTTTTTCCCTTGCCGCATACATGTAATAATCCACTTTGAACAGCATCGAGATTTAATTGGCATGCTTCAGAGACGCGCAGCCCGTGTCCGTACAAAAGATGTATTAGGATTCTATCTCTCAGAGCTAGAAACGACATTCCTTGGCAGGCTTCTAAAAGGGCAAAAGCCTCTTCTAATGTGATCGATCGTGGAAGTCTATATCTAAAAATTGGAGCGGAAATTAATTCTGGTGGTGACCTCTTATTGGAAGGCCAAACCCCGTCAGCTTTCAAGAACCTCCAGAAAGCTCGAAGGGATTCGAGTTTTCTCTTAATTGAAGAAGGGCGTAGCCTTTTTTTAAGTTCTTGAAGAAACATACCAACATGCTCTTGAGTCACGTCCAAAGGAGACGTCAAACCAGAAAAAATTAGAAATTGCCTTGTGTCACTTAGGTAGGCTTTTTTCGTTTCCAGTGAGTAACCAAGCTCTCTAAACAAAAAATGACCAAAATCTAAAAGAAGATAGTCACACGGATGATTTATATTAGCTTCAGAGCTTTTAGTTCTTCTTTTAAGCATTGGTTTTGCGGTTTTTCAAGAGCGCCACTTTCACTTAACCATTTCAAATAAGATGAAGGAATCTCTTGGAGATGTTTACCTTGATACTTGCCAAACGGCATAATTCCGTTTGACCATCGGCCATTGTCTGGCTCCTCTAATTTTTTTAAGATTAATTCAAGAGGCAAATCTCCAACTAAGTCAGAGAAAACTTCGAATAAAGTTAAAACATCATCCAAAGCCATGTGCGCTTGATTGTTAGGAATGCCAAATGTCTCTCTCAAAAATTGTAAAGAATGACGAGGCAAGTCAGGCCTGTATTTTCTCGCCCATTGTAAAGTGTCAACTGTAGGCCAGTCTTTGGGCAAGTGAAGGTCAAAACGATTCAGTTCATTCTCAATAAAAGGAATATCAAATTGCTTACCATTATGAGCAATCAACACGGGGGTTTCAGCTAAACTGCAAAATTTTAAAAACTCTGGTCCGATCTGATCAAAAGTAGGAGAGTTAATCACCATGTGATCATAAATTCCATGAATTGCAGAAGAGTCAGCAGGTATAGGTTGCCCAGGATGAACCAAGGATGTAAACTTCTCTCCTTTTGTCGGACAAAAAGCAGCGATTTCTACGATCCGATCTTTGTGCAAATCAAGTCCGGTCGTTTCAATGTCAAAAAAAACAGCATTCAGTGGCAATTGGCTTCTCTCTTAATAAGCTATGAACTACAAGTGATCTTCATCCTTAAGGGGGGATTTTGTCTATATTGGTTCTTGACTTCTCTTCTCGACATCTTGTTTGTGCTGTTTGTAATGGCGAAGACATTACAAGAGGAGGGGTTTTCTGTGATCTATCTTCATGCGATGAACTCCCAAACAGATTGCATCAACTCGTTAAAGACATTCCAATAAATCGAATAGTTTTAGGACATGGCCCAGGATCATACACTGGAATAAGAGTATCAGCTACAATCGCGCAATCTTTCGGTTACTGCAAACAAATTCCTATATTCACTGTTTGTAGCTTAAAAGGACTCTTACCAAGAAACCTATCTGCGCAAGATTATCTTCTCATTGCTATGACAGGTCGATCGCGGTATCATGGTAAGAGTCCTTTTAAGCTACAAACAGTGAATATAGGAATTTGTTTGCAGTAACCGAAAGTCTTCGGGACAAATTGAGACGATTCTATTAGAACATCGTGTTGAAATTTGCGCTTCTTTCCCTGCACCATGTGCAACAAGTAATTGGCAGCAGGTGGAACTAGATCCTTTAGTACTTGTTCAAGAGGCGTCTTCCGTTGGTTTGTATCCGGGAAATCTTTATGAAGGTCTCGAGATGCATTACACTGTTGAAGCTCCGATTTTATGAAGGTGGTTTTTGAGTGTCTATCGTGGGGTTGAAACTTTATTTTTGACCTATTTAAGATCGACTTGAAGCCGGTGGATATGAGTAACTGTTTAATTGCCTTTCC
>NZ_PPEU01000057.1:0-4835 GCF_003056015.1 Candidatus Similichlamydia epinepheli
TCATAGGCAATCCAATCAAACTGCCCTGTTGTGCTCTTTTAAAAGATACAATACAACGTTTTCTCACCACATTCATACGAGATGAGAAAGTTGTCCATTTTTGTTGTGAATATTGAAAAAGCCTTTGAATAACAAGAGGACAATAAGAATTACTTGTAGATAAACCACTTTCACTAATCTCTCCAGGAGACGCTGACTGGTCATTTAAATCAGAACGTTTTCTTCCTTCGACACTCATAAAAAAACCAACAAAAAAGCTTATTTATGAAGCTTAACTTTGATAGGATTATTAGATGATTTGCTAATTGTTTGAAGGAGAACTGTTCCAATAAGATCACGCATTTCGTTTTTTTCTGTAGGTGAAAGAATCGTTTTCGGAAAGAAAACAAATGCAAATAGATGTCCTTTCCTAATAGATTTTCCACAGAAATAGGCGGCCACTCTCTTTGCCTTAAACCTTTTTCTAATAGCATTTAGAACAGTTTTTTGTTCATGTAAATCAAACCCATTGTAGAATCCAACATATACAAGTACAAAATTGGAAATCGACTTGAGGACTTCTTTTAGAGGTTTTTTTGAATTAAAAAGATCATTTTGATTGCGCATAAGAATTCCAATATAGAAGTGTCATTTCAGTGATAAAAACTCGATTAAATTAAATTGTTATTCGTTCATAAACAGATATAAATCTCTTGCAACAAAGTTCCCATTCATAGCAGAATCGCCAAGCGTGGGATCTACAAAGGTAGAGAGTAAATGTTCAGCTTGCTTGTAAATGGGGCTTTTCTCGTCGTCTTCTTAATAGGGGTCGTAATCGTCGCCAAAACAAGATTCGTTCAGTTCCGAGTACTTCCTAAGTCATTTGCTATTTTCTTTAAGGCCCCGGAATCAGAAGTTGCTTCTGATCGGCTTAGCCCTCGTCAAGCGCTATTTATGTCAATGTCGACAACAATTGGAATTGGTAATGTTGTTGGACCTATCCTGTCGATAATTATGGGTGGGCCTGGAGCAATGGTATGGTTTTTTTTTGCGTCCATTATTGGTAGTGGCGTGGTATACGCCGAGATAGTTCTTGCATTTAAGAATAGGTCTTATGGACCTCAAAGAACTATTGGGCCAATGGCGCATCTTTCAAAGATTTATCCAACACTTGCCATTGCATACGCGGTATCTACATCTATACTTCTAATGACTTGGAATGCTTCTCAGGCACATGTTTTGTCTGATATCTCGTTTAGAAATTTCGGATTATCTCCTGCTCTCTTCGGAATTGCGCTTTCTTTTTTATCTGCCTGCATATTGAATCGTGGCGCATCATTAATTAGAGATATTACTGATCGAATTGCACCGTTCATGCTAGTAGTTTATTTAGGTGCATTAACTAGCACTCTTATTGTCAACCGTGCGAATCTTATACCTACTTTTAACCTCATTTTTTCTAACTTTTTTTCAATTCGATCCGCTGCATCTGGATGTGTCTCTTTATCGTTTATTCAAGCCATGCGCTGGGGAATTTCGAGAAGTATATCAGCTTTGGAAGCTGGCATTGGAACTGCTTCTATTCCTCACTCTCTTTCAACTGGAAATGACGCAGAAACTCAAGCTACTCTTGCTGTGTTGGGAGCATATGTCAACGGAGCAATTGGATGTTTAACTGGAATTGCGGTTCTATCATCTGGATACTACAACTATAATGCATCTGCGCTTGACCTACTTGACTTGACCTTCAAAGGTTCTCTTGCATCTTTTGGCGGTACATGCTTGCACATTTCTCTTTTTCTCTTTGCTTTTGGAACAATTCTTGGCAATACCTTCAATGGATTAGCGTGTTGGGAATATCTTTTCGGAAAGGAAGGTAAGAAGATTTACGGCTTGATACTCTGTATTTCTATAATTTTAGGTTGTGAAGCTCACCTTTCAACTATATTTGAACTTTCTGACCCATTTATGTTGTTTTCAATGGCTCTTCAATTGTTTGGATTAAGTTGGTTTATGATCAAAAAAGGTCTTTTGAATTAGTTACCGAAATCGTCCAGAATCACAGAGCTTTTAGGTATTCTGTATTCTCTCAAGAGATTTCTTATGGCGCGATTATGAAGTGGAGGCCCACAAACGTAATAAAGGGCTTGATCTGGGTTATTAAGATTTTGAAGTACTCCTGTTTCAAAAGCTTGAAAAAGGAACCCTGTTCTTTCCGGATCTAACAAAGGCCAATTGAGATCTTTTTCTCTATCTGTTGGATTAGAAAGAACTAAATGGTAGGTAAAATTGGGGAACTTTTTCTGAATATCAAGAAATTCATCTGCATAGATGTTTTCTTGTAACGATCTGGCTCCGTACCATAGAGATACCTTTCTATTTGTATGATTTAACATGAAGAGGCTCATAACGTGACTTCTTACAAAAGAAGCCCCTGCTCCACCAATAAGAAAATAGATCGGCCTTTCATCTTTAATCATTTTTGATTCACCGAATGGCCCTGTAAATTGGATTTTATCTCCTTTTTGTCTTGAGAAGAGATAGGAAGATCCAATTCCCCAAGGGATAGAACTATTAACACAGCCATCTTTCAAAGGAGGAGAAGCTATCCGTATAGTGAATCGTACAGTTTTACCTTCTCCTGGATAAGATGCTAATGAATAAGCACGAATAGTCTCTTCATCTTTTTCATGAACGATTGCAGAATCGAACATTCCATATCGTTCCCATTCTGAATGAAACTCAGTATCAATACCTTTTTTCCAAGAAGAAGTGCAAGTCGCATAGTTAGGGATCAAGAACTGAAAATATTCACCTGACTCGTATTGAATTGGCTCATCTAGCTCCACTACCAATTCCTTAATGAAGGTAGCTACGTTTTTATTCGAACTAACAACCCCTGCAAAGGACGATGACAATATTCTTCCTGGAAGGTCAACTTTAATTTCATTCTTAACGAAAACCTGACAAGCCAATCTCCAACCAGATTCAATTTCCTCGTCTGAGAAGACTCCCCTCTCTAAATCTGTTGGAGGATTGGCTCCTTCAACAATTCGCACACGGCATTGATGACATAGCCCTTTCCCTCCACATGGAGAAGGGATCGCCACACTGCCTCTAAGTAAACTGTGGAGAAGAGTCTCGCCAAAGAGAGCTATGACACCTTGCTGGAGCTTAGAAGAAAAATCTACTGAAAAAATTCCACTGCCATGAAAAAAAAACTTAATCGACAGGGTTACAAGAGAGATCAGAAGACCGAATAGACCAAAAAAAACTACTGGAAGTAAAACATCTCTAGATAAGAGAGACAGGATATACATTAAAAAGCACTTTCAGGATGAAGATTCTAAAGTTGCCACCCCTCCAAATTTCATCCTATCAATAAAAAATTATCTCTATCAAGTTATAGATGATTTTTCCTCTTGAAAGTATCTCTCGAGAAAATGATTTATGATAGATTGCTCAATTCTGTCTCGTAAGTTCCATGGACTAGCAACTCTAAGTGTTAGAAGTAGTTGATTTGGAGCTGTCATACGTATAAAAACTCGAGGCTCTACTGAAACAGGTTCTAAGCCATGCTTCTGAGCCATTTCCTTAGACCTTCTACGAGCCTTCTCTAGAAACGGCTGAGACTCTTCTTGAGCTAACTCTAGCAGTATCGATTTGGCCATTTGCCAGTCGTCCTCGTTAGCCATCATAGGAATATCTATAGAGACAAAAGAGAAATCCTCAAGAAATGAGCTGTTAACCACTGTCGAAGTCAAAAGAAGGCTATTTGGGAAGATGATACGTTTACCTGTCCCTTGATTAGAACTTTTTCCACCAATTCCAACTTCCAAAAGGGTCGTGTAAAGTAGATTAACTGAAAGTACGTCTCCCTTAAATTGACCAATCTCTATCCTGTCCCCAAGTGAATATGCGTTACTTCTCATCAAGAGAAGATAACCATGCAAACAACGAATCAGTTCCATGAATGCCATCACCACAGCAACAGCTATCGCGAATACTGAAACAGTAAATGATCGAAGCTCCTCAGCCCATATAAAAATTAAACCTACAATGACCAGAGCAAGTATCGTGCTTCGCACATGTCCAATTGCCTTCAAACGGTATTCTTGTGACCATTGCTCCCCTACTTGACTTTTGATAACACGCTCTATTAAACGACGTGCAAAGATCAAGGAAAAAACATAAACACAAGTAGCCATAAAATGGCTAAAAGCAAAACCTTCGATGAACATTTTAAGAGGCCCCCAAGAACCTACCCCCAGACAAGATTAAACTAAAATGGCAGATGCTGTTAAGAAAATCCTTCATCTATATTTAAGCCTGCATCCAATCGCATCGACTAGAGCGGAATTTTTTTTTCTGAACCTTTTTCTTCTCTATTAGTGGCATCTTTGTGACTTTTATATCTTCACAAGAATCACGTTGCATTTCTGCAGTGAGAAAAGCGCCAAAAGAAGAAAAGTCTGATTTTAATTTTTGGATTGTTTGCCACTGTTCAGGAAGAAAATTTCTTTTGTTTTCCATAAATCTACAAGCAGATTCAACACATCTTAAATTTCCATTTGACTCAGTCATCAATTTTTTCTTCAAAATTGAAATATTGTACTCCAAAATCATCGATAAATCTTCCTGATTCTCTGCATAATGCGGGTCTATAAGATCACAAAGAGCACTCTTTAGGACGCCAGGGAATAGATTGTCTAGTGTCGCTAATATATCGGTCAGCCTCTTGATTCTTCTCATATTTACCTCCTTGGATAATTCTGCATTCGTCAACTTGACTTCGTCTACGATCCAAACTAAAATGGGTTGCCTGTTTCCGAGGATCGATAGCTCAGTCGGATAGA
>NZ_PPEU01000058.1:0-4801 GCF_003056015.1 Candidatus Similichlamydia epinepheli
ATTGTATCGTCAACACAAAAAAAACCGTTTTTTTCTCGCACTAAAGTCACAAGATGACCCCTGGAAAGCACTTTTCGAGCCAGATCTCGACCCAATGAACGTATGTAACTGCCTTTAGAACATTCTATTCGAAACTCTACGAGAGGAGCTTTATAGTCGATTAATTCAACAGAATAAACATAGATACGTGCATGTCTTGGCATAACAGACTGACCCTCTCGTGCCCAATCACTTAGACGTCTACCTTGAAATTTTTTTGCAGAATAGACTGGAGGGACATGATCAATCTCTCCAAGAAACGAAGAAAGCGCATTATCAAGTTCAGAATATTCTGGGAAATGGCCTGAAAAATGCGTAGGAGCCCCTGCAGTGTCTAAAGTGTCCGTTTCATGCCCCAATTCTAAAACGGCTCTGTAAACTTTTCTATGGCTCATAAAAACGTCACTTAAACGAGTATACGATCTACCAATAAGAATAACTAAAACACCTTCCGCAAACCGATCTAGAGTTCCAGTATGACCTACTTTTGTGCCCTTTGATAAAAACTTTCTAACACGGGATACTACAGAAAAAGACGACATCCCTGCTGGCTTATAAACTGGGAGAACTCCCTCCAATTGATCACCCAATGAAATTTAGCTCGTACATTTAGTTTTACGTAATATCTCATCTAAGCGAGCAGCTTCTTCCATACGACGATCAGAGAAAAATTGAAGAGAAGGAAATAAACGGAGCCGAACACGCCGAGACGATTCCACTCCTATCCATTTTGAAATAGACTGAAGAAGAAGAACTATTGCATCTCTATCAGTTTCGCTACCTAACACACTAACTCCCACACGAGCACATCTCAAATCAGGAGAAACATCTACCTCAGTAATCGTCCAAATTGCAGAAAGCCTAGGATCGGCAACACGACACCGAATCACTTCATCTATAACTTCTCTCAACAAAGAATCTAATCTTGCTTTTCGTCGTCGCATTCTAACAACCCTTGACTGAGATAGATCAAATCAAATGAATGAAGCTCATCTCCGATCTGAAAATCAGAAAAATTTTCCACAATGATTCCACATTCAAAACCTTTGCTGCTCTCCTTTAAATCATCTCTCCCAGTTCGCATAGATATAATTCGACCTTTATGAAGAGCCTTACCATCGCGCATAACACGAATCAACTGATTTCTCTTTACAACCCCATTAACCACACCACATCCAGCAATCACGCCAAATTTAGAAGACTTAAATATAGCGCGGACTTCAGCGATTCCAGAAAATTTCTCATGACATGTCTTGTCAAGGAGCCCTTGCATGAGCTCAGTGACCCTTTCAACCGCGCGATAAATAATTTGGAAAATATGAATAGAAACACATAAGTTTTTGGCCATAACTTGAGCTCTAATATCAACAGATGTTTGAAATCCAATAATAACAGCCTTAGAGGCCGCAGCCAAAGAAACAAGAGACTCTCCAATTACCCCAACAGCTTGGTGAACAATTTCTATTTCTACCCTCTCTGAAGGTATTTCTCGCAAAGCTTGTCCTAAAGCTTCTACAGAACCGTAAACATCTCCACAGAGCATAACGAATAAAGTTCTTTTTTTTGTCACTAACCCAAGTTCCATAAAGCTTTCAGGAGAAACAGAAGGAGCACGAACAGCTACACGTGATTTGGAATGCAACTCAGTAGCCCATTTTGCCTCCTGCTCATTCGGTACGACGACAAAAGGCTCACCTACATTGGGAGGCGAGGAAAACCCGGAAACGAAAGCAGCAAACCCAGATGCGACTTCTTTTAAGTGCTTTCCTCGGTCATTTTTAATAGTACGAATCCTTCCACATGATGAACCTGCAACAACTAAATCACCCTGAAATAAGGTTCCATTTTGTACGAGAATTGTGGCTGAAGGTCCTAATCCAGAGTCAATACGAGATTCTATAATTACACCACGCGCACGATCTTTAGGATTAGCTTGCAACTGGAGCAAACTCGCCTGCAAAAGAACAAGCTCAAGTAGCTCTGATATTCCGTCTCCCTTCTTAGCAGAACAAGTTGTCGTTACAACAGAACCACCCCAAGACTCAGGCAAAAGATCACAGTTTGCCAACTGCTTCATCACACGTTCTTCGTCAAAGTTCGGCCTATCAGACTTTGTAATAACGACAATAAGCGAACTTCCAGATTCCTTAATCAATGAGATTGCTTCTTCAGTCTGAGTTTTGATGCCTTCATCCCCAGAGACTACAAGTAAAACAATATCCGAAATTCGTATGCCCCTATCACGCATAGCACTGAACGCCTCATGACCAGGAGTATCAAGAATCGTTGCCGGAGATGCGTCCTCTGTAAAGATAGTAAAAGCGCCAATA
Source organism: Candidatus Similichlamydia epinepheli (assembly GCF_003056015.1). Taxonomy (NCBI): domain Bacteria; kingdom Pseudomonadati; phylum Chlamydiota; class Chlamydiia; order Parachlamydiales; family Candidatus Parilichlamydiaceae; genus Candidatus Similichlamydia; species Candidatus Similichlamydia epinepheli. The sequence continues at coordinate 2,370 of NZ_PPEU01000058.1, forward strand.
TGCTGCGTAATCTCACCAGTTTCATGTCGAGCCAAATCAGATTTGCGGATCGCATCAATTAACGAAGTTTTACCATGATCCACATGACCTACCAATGAAACAACAGGTGGACGCGAAACTAAATCTCCAGGATCTGCTTGTTTTAATTCTTCTAGAATAGTTTTTCTAAATACTTGTCCCCTTTCGAGCGCTTGCAGGTTTACTTCAATAGTGCACCCAAATTCACTACCGATCAAATGCACCAGAGCCTCTTGATTCAAAACATCATTTGGCCTTAATACAACACCCTGCATGAACATTCTGGAAATCAACTGAGCAGTTCGCATCTTCATGGACGATGCTAAGCTAGAAACAGAAATAGGCAACGCTACTTTCAAATTTTCAGGAATAACAGGAGGAGCATCAATCTCAGCTTTCTTCAAAAGAGACGGTTTTTTCGAATGAGAAGAAGAGGCATATCCGGAGCGAAAAGATTGCCCTCTTCTTCCTTCACCGTGCTTGCCAGAATTTTTAGACCTAGAAGCCTCCCCTCTACCACCACCTCCTCTATCTCTTGACGAACTGTCTTTACCAGATGAAGAAAAACCACTTCCACGACTGCGACCAACGGAAGGAACAGGAGCAGAAGCGGCTTCTGAAAAGACTTTCTTAGAAAATAACCCCCTATCACGAGGAGCAGAAGAAAAAGAAGAAAATGTCTTTTCGGATTTCGCCGGAGAATTTTTAAATTGGGAACGAGATCTAGGAATAGATTGCTTATCCGGCTGTGCACCCACGGACTCATTTGAGGAAGGGCAAACAGGAGGAGTTACCATATCCTTTACATGACGCCCAGTCGGCCCTAATCCGGCACGAGAATGATCAAGTGTTTGCACCCAATCTGGAATATTGCCTTGAGAAGATGAATCACTACCAAACCCCGGGGGTAGCTCAGGAGATCGAGCCTGTTGAGGTCCTTGATGTCTCGATTTTCCTCTAGAAAAAATAGATGACTTCTTATCCCGAGAAAAAAAAGACCCACTGCCCTTAAATGGGCGATGTTGAAATTCACTCTTTTGGGCTTTATCAGAAGAAACTCTTCCACGAGGTCGCAACGAAAAACCTTCCCCATGTGAGTCAGAGTCTGAAACTGTAGAAACTTTTGCCACAGGAACAGAATCTGAACTTTCGTTTGACACAGGTTGGTCTGTGGATGAGGTTAAGACAGGAGAACGAAACTTTTCGACAATATCAAAACTTTCAGAACTCGACACTCGAACTGAAGAATTCAGGTCGCCGTCCACGGAAACAGAAGAAAGATCATCAGATGACGAAGGCTGTAACAAAGATGACTGCTCGGATTTAATAGCTTTCCTAGCAGACGTCTTTGACTTACCAGCATGGGCTCCTTCGACAACAACTGAACTACACGCTGACGCAGAAGAAGAATCCTCCTCAGTCTGCTTGAACTCCTTCGTTTTCTCCTTCTGAACTCCCTCGATTTTCATCTTCAGGCTGTCCTTCAAGGCCTCGGATATCTGCTCGGCTAGTTGGGCATTCTTCACCTTCAGCTTCAAATTCTTTGCCAAAACTTCTCACCTTGTTTGTCGTTTGTTCTAGAATGCGAGAGGCTAGTTCTAAACTGATTCCCGGAATCTGTGCTAAATCCTCCTGCCTTACCATCAACAACTTGCGATACGTATCGAGACCCGCATCGACTAGGTTGTCAAGTATTAGCGAGCTCACGCCGATAATATCCAAAGGATTATCTAGCAAAGCGGAATCACCATCAGACAATTCGCATCTTTCCACAACCGCACGCCGGCAGTAAGCACTCCACTTCACAAGGCCAATTCCCTGAGGCTCATTTGCCAAGACGCCCAACAGTCTAGCGTTCGACCCCTTTTTGCCAAGAGCCGCCGCGTAGGACTCATCGTCCACGACTACGTACGTCGTCCCATTCTCTTCGTACAGTTTCCTGATGATTATAGAACCGAGAGCATTTTGCAAAAACTCACTCTTAACAGAACTGAAAGGGAAGACCTCTACACGCTCATTCATCAACTCACGAACTACATTTCGAATCTTCGTTCCTTTAAATCCAACACAAGCCTTCACAGGGTCAATTGAAGAGTCCTGAGATCTAACAGCTATCTTCGTCCTCAATCCTGCTTCACGAGCAATTCTCTCAACAACAATAGCCCCAGATTGCAATTCAAATACATTTTGCAACAAAAGCCGATGCACGAATTGGGGGCTTGCACGAGAAAGAACTAAACTAGCGCCTCCATCGAGAGAGTCTCTGACCTCAAGCAACAAAGAACATACACGGTCCCCAACCTCAAAGTTGTCTAAAGGAGACATGTCTTTACGAAACAAAAACCCTTCCACATGGCCAAGATCAATAATAACTCCGCCATTACTCAAAACCTTTCTCACAGAACCGTGTACCA
>NZ_PPEU01000059.1:0-4781 GCF_003056015.1 Candidatus Similichlamydia epinepheli
TATAGAACATTATACATAAAAAATAATATCTATTATAGAATTTTATTGCTTTTTATCCATAGGCAATCATCCCTAGGATGTGGCCAGATCGCTTCATCTATTTGATGGGGTGACTGTTGTCATGTGATGTTCCATTCAATTGAAATTCGAATTATCTGGTAAATTCGGACTAATTTGTACATATTTGTTGGTTACTTGCTTTCTTACTCAACCTGGGTTATTCAAATGCATTTTTAACTTCAAATTTTTGAACAGTGTTGTCGCAGTTTGATTTTTTTATGAAACGGTTCAAAAGATTTTTTATTGTTATCGTCCCCATTTTCTCTTTATTGATTTCGTACAGTTCTAGACATAAATTTGGCTCATCAAGAACCAATTCACTGGTTGTAAATCTTGGTGTTCCTCCATCTCATTTGGATCCACATTTAGTTAGAGTCCCTAGAGAATTCTTTCTTATCTCGCATCTATATGAGGGTCTTTTAAGATTTGGAGCAAATGGTGATCTTGTTCCTGGATTGGCTGAAAACATTTCAGTATCACTAGATGGATTACATTATAGGGTTTATTTACGAAAATCTTTTTGGTCTGATGGGACTCCTCTAACGGCACATGATTTCGTTAGAAGTTGGCGCAAGGTGATTTCACCTTGTTCTAAATTTCATTTTTTTGGTTTCCATTTGAATTGGATTAAAGGTGCAGATGAATTGTGTTCAGGGCATTGCGACTGGTCTACAATTGCATTATTTGCAGAAGATGATGATTTGCTTTGTTTCTCATTAAAGCAGCCTGTAGCCAATTTTCAGCGACTTCTTGCTCTGCCTATATTTTTCCCCGTTTACGAAAACTGTAATATTAACAATTTAATTTGTAACGGGCCTTTTAAAATGAAATCATTTGATAGTTTTAGAAGTCTTGTGCTGGAAAAGAATGATTTTTATTGGAATGCAAGGTCAGTCTTCCTTGAAGAAATTAAACTTGTTTTTTTCGAAGAAGAGGCACAGATGCCTCTTTTTGAGGCGGGAGAGATCGATTGTGTAGGTTTTCTTTCACTCTACTCTGACGAAGCTATCAGACAACAATCTTCTACGAAGAAAATTGTTCATGATAATTCTTCCGTAATATGTTTTTTAAAAGTTAATACATATGACAGGCTTCTTTCTTCCAAAAAGGTTCGATCAGCTATTTCGATGGCTTTAAACAGAAAAGAATTGGTAAGAGCCTCTTTAACATTGACTCCGCCTGCTTACCGTTATTTTCCTCCGTCTCTATTCGATAACCTTCCACTGCTTGAACTGAGAGAAAATTTTGATGATGCAAAACGACTTTTTGAAGAGGGAATCAAAGAAGAAGGTTTAGACATTTCCCAATTTAATGAATTGAACATATGTTGTTTGCCGTTTTGTAGAGACTTTGCACAGGTCATTCAACAGCAATTATTAAAAAATTTGGGCATTTATATTCATATAGTTTTGCTTGATTATCCAGATTACATCCAAAAAATTTCTACAGGGGATTTTCAACTTTCTATTTCGAGATTAGTTGCTTCTTATCAAGATCCGTACGCTTTTTTAGATCTTTTTTTTCATTTTAAAGGTGTGAAAGCAAATTGGAATTCTGATTATTTCCGTTTTCTTTTCCAGAGAGGATTAACTCTCAGTGAAGATGAGAAAAAAAGTTGTATTGCAGAAATCGAGCGTCACATTTTAGAAGAATTGCCTGTTATCCCTCTTTCATTCGGATCTCCTCCATTTCTATTACATAAAGACTTATCTGGGGTAGTTTCGAACACATATATGTCTCTCGATTTTTCGAAGGCATTTTGGATCAAATAATTTTTTGGAGAGTCTAATGAGACGCATTCCTTTTTTATTGTTCCTGTTAGTCTGTGTTTCATTGATTCCTGGATCGTTTTTCTTTTTAAGACCTAAGAAGTCTGTCGCATCTTGTCCAGTAAAAACGTCTCTCCGGTTGAATATTGGAGCTCCACCACAAGAAGTAGATCCTCATTTTGTCCGTGATACAAATAGTGGATTCTTTGTGCTTCATCTTTACGAAGGTCTTTTTAGGATAGGTGAAAAAGGAGTTCTTCTTCCTGCTTTAGCGAAAAAAACATCTATCTCTAAAGACGGTTTAAATTACGAAATAGAATTAAGGCCGTCATATTGGTCAGATGGAACGCCTCTCACTGCACATGATTTCGTCCGTAGCTGGAGATCAGTTTTATCTCCACGTGGTAAATTTTCACCCTTTCGTTCTTCTTTTAATTTTTTCCTAGGAGCAGAACAAATAGATCCTTTTCATCCAGATTGGTCACGATTGTCTCTTTTTGCTAAAAATGATTATACCATTTGTTTTTCTCTTCGTAGGCGAATGCCCTCTTTTCTTTTTATGCTTACGCAACCACTATTTTTCCCAGTGCATCCATATGGTAGAACTGATGCTTCGATAACTAATGGACCTTTTCGTTTGATCAAAGGACAACAAAAACATTTAACTTGGGAGAAAAACCCTTTTTATTGGGACGTTAAATCTGTTCAATTAGAAAAAGTTGATCTTTTTTTTCTGCATGATAATGTTGCACAAACTTCACTCTTCATGAGGAAAGAACTTGACTGGATAGGAGGGTGCCTACTCTCTATTGCAGAATCTACTTTGGATCAACTTGAAGAATTAGAGAGTGAGTCGGCTTCTGTTCATTACGTGATTTTAAATACAGATTCTAGGATCTTCGCTTCCCAAAAAATTCGACGTGCTTTTTCGATGAGCTTGAATAGATTCGAATTAGCCAAAAAATTATCAAAACGGTTCTACCCAGCTTATCGATATCTGCCCACACTTTTTTCGTCCAAAATTGAAATGAATTCTTTGGTTGAAGATCTTGCTGATGCACTGGAAGATTTAAATATAGGATTGGCAGAACAGAAGTTGTTACCTGAGCATCTAAATGCTATTCGCTTCATATGCCATCCAGAACAGGTGCCAATAGTTAAGCTTCTCCAAGAGAGTTGGGAGAGAAATCTTGGCTGTAGAGTTAATATACAATTAGTAGACGCCAATACATTCTTGTCACGTCTGGAACGAGGAGAGTTTGATTGCGCAATTCAAGGGATGTCAGCGCCTTATCCTGATCCTTATACCTTGCTAGAACCGTTTAGATACAAAAGGGGAGCTAACAATTTTTCAAATTGGACCTCTTTTTTCTTTTTACATTTTCTTGAGGAAGGACTTTCTTCAGATGGACAAGAACGCCTTTCATTCTTGAGAAAGATGGAACGGACAATTCTTAACGAAATGCCAATAATACCTCTATTTTTCGAAAAACAAATTTATGCACATCAAAAAGACCTTCTTGGAGTAATTATTCAAGAATGTAGGATGGCAGACTTTTCAAGGGCATATTGGGGTTCTTGACTGCGATCCAATATAGTAATGTTTGTCTCTTATTTCGTGTGAGGATATGCAATTGAGATTAGGTGTCATTATAGGACTACTTTTTGTATCTTCGCTATGTTTTAAGATTTTTTATGTCAACGACTCTTCTTTTGGAGCGAATGAAAGAAAGAAAGATACTCTTGTTTTAAATTTGGGTGCTCTTCCGATAGAGTTGCATCCGCAATTCTTAAGCAATTCTAATAGTTCCACTATATCACTTCATATATACGAAGGATTATTTCGTCTTGGTACAGATAAAACGGTTATACCTGGTCTTGCTGAAAACATGTTAGTTTCAGACGATGGATTAAATTATCGTATACAATTGCGCAAATCTTTTTGGTCGAATGGGCTTCCTTTAACAGCCCACGATTTTGTCAGAAGCTGGAAGCATGCTATCTTGCCTGAGGATGGCAAAGTTTGTTTCGGCTCTATGCATTTTGATTTCTTTACGGGAGTAGAAGAGTTTCGAAATGGAACGTCCAGTTGGTCAAATGTAGCAATTGTTGCAGAAGACGATTATACGCTGCTTTTCACTCTTAAGCATCCAGTCCCATATTTTAAAGATTTGTTGACTCTTCCTGTTTTTTACCCAATTTATCAAGATTACAATACGTCTAGCTACCTAGTTACAAATGGTCCTTTTTACGTAAAAAGCTTTAAGCATGAACAATCGCTTATTTTAAAAAAGAATCCGTTTTATTGGGATGCGAATGCTGTTAATCTTTCGCAGATTAAATTTATGTTTGTAGAGTCAACAAAAACACAAACCCTTCTATTCGAACAAGGGGAGCTTGATTGCATCGGCGGTGGTTTTTTAATGGTTCCTCAAGAAGATGCTGATCGATTATCACCTTCTGGTTGTGTTTCGGATCAATATGATGTAGCAACTGTTTCCCATTTGATACTCAATACTAAAGCACCTCCTTTTGCTTCACATAAGGTGAGGTTGGCTTTTTCAATGGCTATTGACCGTGAAGAATTAGGAAGAGGTATTTTTAAAAGATCTTTTCCAGCTTACTCTTATTTGCCTCCTTCTTTTTCTACTCGTAAAGGAGCTCGCCTTATTCAAGAATCTCCACAAGTTGCGAAATTACTACTTGAAGAGGGATTGCAAGATTTAGGAATGTCAATAGAAGATCTCGGAGAAGTGCGTTTGCTATGTTCGGAAAGAGGGGCAGATGGAGCACAAGTCCTTCAACGGCAATGGGCAGAAAAATTGGGTGTTCTTATAAAAATTGAGATATTGGAATTCAGGTCTATTTTTTCTTGCTTAAAAGAAGGAGACTTTCACATGTCCATTAGCTGTATAGTTGCCAATTATCGAGATCCATACACATTTTTTGATA
>NZ_PPEU01000060.1:0-4544 GCF_003056015.1 Candidatus Similichlamydia epinepheli
CGATCGGTTTAATCAGAGTAGTTGGTCTCCGTCCGGAAGTTATTTGATTTTACATGAGATTGCCCCACAACAAATTGCTATTGAAACTGTTATTTATGTGAATGGCATCCAAAATACTTTGGCTAATGCCCTTTATCAAGGTTGGTTTTTATCTAAGTTTTGTGGAGTCAATGTCCTGGTAACATATAGCTCTTCAAGCCAGACATCTCTTAAGAATTTTGTAAGGGGATTCCTAAATGCTAAGGGATTTTTACCTCAAGAACCTAATCCTGCTGTACGAAATTTAAAACAAGCAATGAGACTTATTCGTGTTCTGAATAAGTCAGAACCTTCTATGATTTTTGCACATAGTGATGGGACTTCTGTTTCAAGAATTGTCTTTAGGGATTCAGCATGGAAATCTGCAAGGCATTTTCACTATTTTGCATGTGGGCCAGCTTCAGTTCTTGATCCAAGATGGTTCCTCTCTGCATTTCAAGTTGTTTCATCTCGTGATCCAATCAGTTTATTGAGTAATTTTAGGGATGATAAACAATCTCCACTCTCTTTCGTTCCAGCAACAAACACAGCTCCGTTCCTTGATCATCCTTTTCTATCACCGACTTATTTCCGACATATCGAGAAATTCGTCGAAGATTTCCGAGGTTTGTCATATGAATAGGTTCTTTACTTGGGTAGGAATTTGTTTGTTTTTTTCACAACTTTTATCATTTGAGGTCTTTCAGCCTTATCATCTTTTAAGAGATTTACAACTTGAGATCATTAATGAAGTATGCCAAGACTTTGGTCTTGAATCGTCTGGAATTGCGTCTAGTTGCTATACGGCTATTTGTAATTTATATTGGTCGTTTGCATGTAGCGATCGATCAATCTCTAAAGAAGAAGCATCAGCTCTTCTTTACACTATTTACGAACGAATCTACACGCGTCTCAATGAATGTGAAGGGCTAGAATTAATCAAATTAACGCCTTGTTTAGATGCCGACTTCTTGCATGTTGTTCTTTTTTTTCGCGAAAATAAGGCAGTTGGCGATTCATCTATAGATTTAATGAGAGGTTGGACAACTTTTGAACGGTACAATAATAAAGGAACCAGTTTGATTTTTAAGGAACGTCGTTTAGCAGAAGAAACTTTTAAAGGAATAGTTCATCCAGCTTTCCTCTCACAAGAACAGAGTTTCTTCACCCGAACCGATTTCACTACTCATCTTCTTCTAAGACAACCTTTCGGATATCTATTTCTTGATTTGCCTGATCTTTTACGTGAAGAACTTAATGGGTTGGGTATTGTAGATTTTCGTTTGGAGGATCGAGCTTGTAATGTATGCGACTCTTCATTCGGAGTAGTGAGGAAACTTTTCTTTTCAGGTAAATGGATAGACCCACAACCTTTCCCACAGGAAAGAATTGGACCAGTTTTTCAAAAGGCAGTAAGCAAAATTTTAAAAACAATCAATGATTCAGAAAGATGTAAAGATTACTTAGTTAAACATCCTTTTTCTGTAGAAAATATCGAATTGGTTCTTATACCCAGCGTAAATCATAGACGTGAAGAGTCTTGGTTACAAAGCGTCTACAACATAGGGGAAAATATTCTGTTTATGGGATGTCACCCATCAGAAAGAGAAAATCTACTGATCCAAACCGAGAAATACACGGATATAGATAACCCTTATCAAGAATAAATTCTCCTTTATCTGAACCATTCTAGTTAGAAAAAAAAGAGCTCTAGTTTTAACATGTTACACCTTCGCACCGGTAGCTCAACGGACAGAGCACCTGGCTTCGGACCAGGGGGTTGGAGGTTCGAATCCTTTCCGGTGTATATTCCCACTCTTAGTAGTTAATAAGAGAGAAAATTGGTCTGCGAATCCAATTTGAGGGCTCAATGCCTATTGCTGATGGAGAACCTTGGCTTTCCTAAATGGAGCTTAGCATCCGAAAAAGAAATAGGTGTCTTCTTTCCTTCTTCTGCTCGTACATGCAAAAGATTTGATCTTCTTTATTGCCTTAGAAATTCAAATGATCTCAAACCATTTCTTCTCATTGAATGCAAAAAAATGAATTCTTCAAGAGGAAAAGCCAAGAGACAAGTTTTGAATTACAATTACTTTGTTCAAGCACCGTTTCTAGCTATAGCCTCTCCAGGGCAATTCGAGCTTACTTCTCCAAACGCTCTCTTGAGGGACAAACTTACAGAATTGAAGGAACTTTCTCCCTCCGGATTATATCTGGGATGGCAGTGGTGGCAGGGGACACCATTATTTTCTAATCTAAAAGAGATTCTAGAGAGGGATCAGTAATCGTAGACTTCATCAATTTGATTGTGTCAGTCACGTCATTCTCGTGTACAGTTTCAACAGGAGAGTGCATGTAACGAAGTGGAATGGAAATCCCAGATACAATGCAGTTGCCTCCTACAAGATATTGCATTCCACACGCGTCAGTCCCACCTCTGTTGCAAGCATCCACTTGAAAGCTAATCTTATTCTTCTTCGCGATCTCTTGCATTCTAGAAAAAAGACCACGATGACTAATAGATGTAGCATCAATAAGCTTGATCGCAGTTCCTTTACCTAGCTTTATCCCGATCTCATGCTCAGGAACACCAGGAAGATCGTTCGCTAAACCAACGTCCAAGTTGATTCCGATATTTGGACAAATAGACGCTGCAGCTGTCCTAATTCCTCTTAAACCAACCTCTTCCTGAGTGCAAAACACAAAGTATGTGTCGTACAGAACCCTCTTTAATTGTCTAATTAGTTCAGTAAGGATAAAGACACAAATTCTGTTGTCCATGGACTTCGAAGATAATAAAGGACCTAACCTGCGCAACTCACCCACTCGAACAACAGGAGTTCCGACAGATACTCCTCTCTTCTCAAGCTCATCTTTAGTAAGACCAGTATCAAGAATGCAATCTTCAACTTTGATCAACTCATTCTTCTTGTCTTCACCACGTGTAAGATGAATCGGTTTAGAACCAATAATCGCTCTGATCGGTTCTTCACTGAGAATAATGAATTCTTGACATACCAATGTCTTAGGATCAATTCCACCAACTGGTAGCAAACGAATGAAACCAGACGAATCAATGTTACGAACAAGAAGACCAATTTCATCCATGTGAGCAGAAAGCATCAAACGAGTTCGATTGGACCCTTTCTTGAAAACAATCAAGTTTCCCATCGCATCACGTTCTATTGAAGTTGCAAAAGGAGAAACTATGTCAATTAAAAGCTCAGCAATAGCAGACTCATTACCTGAGATCCCAGGGGCACGAAGAATATCACTCAAAAGATCAGAATCTAACTCTTTGCTCATAGAAAAATTTTCCTCTTCTAAATTTTCAATTTGATGTCCACTCCACAAGAAAGAGCTAACCCTTTCAAAGCATCCAAAGTCTTAGCAGGTGGATCAAGGATCTCTATTAGCCTGTTATAGGTCACGAGCTCGAATTGCTCTCTCGATTTTCGATCGACATGAGGAGACCTTAAAACAGTATACCTTTCTCTTTTGGTTGGAAGAGGAATTGGCCCAGTAACCATAGCCCCGGTACGCTTCGCCGTTTCTGTGATCTCACGGGCAGAATGATCTAAAAGTCCTTTATCGAACCCCTTCAAGCGTATCCTAATCTTCTTTTCAAATCTTTTATTTGGCATGCATCTTTTCTCCAAGGGCAAATAAGTCTTATCTTTTCACAATAGATTCTTGAATTTTCGCAGGAACCTGCTCGAAATGACTTGTAGAAGCAGTATAGGTCCCCCTGCCAGAAGTCAATGACCTGAGCTCAGTAGAGTAGCCAGACATTTCCGCAAGAGGTACCTCAGCAGTAACTTGATAGGTCCCTTTGACGATTTCTTGCCCAAGAACTTTCCCTCTCCTACGATTTAGATCGCCGATAACATCACCTACATGTCCTTCTGGAGTTAAGACTTCAACTTTCATGATTGGTTCTTTCAGAATCGGTTTAGCACTACGAGCAGCATCTTTCAAACCCATCGAACCACAAATTCTAAACGCAATCTCACTTGAATCAACCTCATGGAAAGAACCAAAAACAATAGACACTTGCACATCTACCAGTGGATAACCAGCAAGTACTCCAGTATTTAGACCGTCTTCGACTCCTTTTATGACTGCAGGGATATATTTTTAGGAATGGCTCCACATTTTATTTTGTTAAGAATCTCATTGCCTTTCCCAGGAGGATTTGGTTCGATCTCAAGAACTACGTGTGCGTACTGACCTCTTCCGCCACTTTGCTTCACATACTTCATTTCAGAAGTACTTGGCTTAGAAATAGTCTCCTTATAAGAAACTTGGGGCTTACCAACATTCGCAACTACTTTGAATTCTCTCATCATTCTGTCACAAAGAATCTCAAGATGAAGTTCCCCCATTCCAGAAATAATTGTCTGCCCAGTTTCTTCATTAGTAGAAACACGAAAGGTCGGATCTTCAGACGAAAGTGATGACAAAGCTAAAGAAAGTTTCTCTCGAACGTGCAAATTGAATGATCCATTTGAAGGCCATAGAAATTC
>NZ_PPEU01000061.1:0-4525 GCF_003056015.1 Candidatus Similichlamydia epinepheli
TTACAAATTCATGTCGATCATCCCAAATGGCCTAATCGGCCTTTTACTGAAACAAACAGATCTCTTTCTTCTGCTCCTTGTGACAACGCTTTAGTTTTTCGAGCTCAATTTTCAGAAAAAGAAATAATATTTTTAATGGAAATCTTTTTCGAAGAAGAGAACCTAAAAGTCCAATCTTCACGTACAATCTTTCTTCCGATTTATCTCATTCTCTTTGAACAAAAAGGAAAAAGACAAACTATCTATATCAACGGACTAGCCGACTCTGTTTATCATTTAAAATGAAACAAATAAGACTCTAGGGATTCTCTTATATTTTGGACTCCCTCACCTGTCATTCCTGACACTGGAAAAATCGCAGAAAAATTATATTTTTGATTAAAAAAAGAGACAATCTCACAAATACGAGACGATTCAAAACTGTCTGCTTTAGAAAGAAGCAAAAAATATTCTTTCCCAAGAAGAGATGAGTCATAAACATGTAACTGATCAAAAAGAAGACCGACATCTCTTTCCATATCTAAATGATCTTCACGCAACTCGACAACAAATACAAGAATTCTTACGCGACTGATGTGACGCAAAAAGCGATGTCCGAGACCTCTACCAGAATGAGCTCCCTCAATAAGTCCTGGTATATCAGCCAAAGTCCAAGGCCCAAAATGAGTTGAAAGAACACCAAGATTAGGAACAAGAGTCGTAAAGGGATACGATCCAATTCGCACTGGAATGCCAGTTAAGGAAGAGAAAAGAGTAGACTTTCCTGCATTAGGCAGTCCTATCAAACCAACGTCAGCAAGAGAACGAACCTCTAAACTAACAGTTCTAATCTCACCAGGAAGACCTTCTGTTTTCGACCAAGGAGATTGGTTAGTAGAAGAACGAAAAACTAAATTACCTTTTCCTCCACGTCCACCTTTACAGACGACTACACGATCAGAAGCTGAGACATCAGCAAGAAGCTCTCCATTATCAAAATCAAAAACAACAGTGCCTTCCGGAAGATCAATAACTAAATCCCTTCCATTTGCACCCCTGCATCCGTTCGATCCGCCCCTTTTTCCATCTTCAGCTTTAAAAACAGGTTTCTCTAGCAAAGAATGCAATGAATGAATGTGAGGTGAAGATCGTACAATAATCGATCCTCCAGATCCTCCATTTCCTCCTCCCGGCCCTCCTTTTGGAATGCGCTTTGCACGAATCCAAGAGACTGCACCATCACCACCACGACCAGACGCCAACTGAACACTTGCTATTTCATCAACAAAGAGAGACATTCAACAACAATTTACACAGCAGAATCTAAAGAATTAACCTCAAGAACCACCTTCTTGCGACGAAAAAAACGAACACGACCAGAAATCATCGCAAAAAGAGTGTCGTCCGAACCCCTACCTACATTTTTTCCAGGGTGCCATTTCGTGCCACGCTGACGAACAAGTATGCTACCAGCAGAAACAAACTGTCCGTCTCCAACTTTTACGCCTAAATATTTTGGAAGAGAGTCCCTTCCATTCCTAGTAGAACCTTGCCCTTTTTTGTGAGCCACCTCAACTCACCCCCTTCACAATCTCAATAACTTCAATTCGAGAATATTTCTGGCGATGACCTAAACGCCTACGATATCTTTTTCTTCTCTTGTATCGAAAAAAGATAAGTTTCTCACCGGAAACATCCCCGACGATTCTAACAACTATTTTAGCACCTGGAATAATCGGAGAACCAACCAAAAGCTCCCCATCTTTTTCACGAATTGCCAAAACATCACACAGCTCCACAGTCCCACCAGACTCAGCTGGAAGCAGTTCCAAATCAACAAATTTGCCAACTTCAAACTTGTACTGCTTGCCACCTGCGCGTGCAACAGCATACATTAAATCCATTCGACACGCTCCCAGGCTAATGAAAAAGCAATGCTAAATCAACAAAGACGAAATTAATTACAAAACGAGTCACTGATTTTAAACTCGATCAATAGAGATTGTCAAACTCTAACCATTACAAGAAAGGCAATTCGTCGACAGAGAACAACTACAACAAATGCATTTTAAGAACTTAGCCAGGACCGGAATCGAACCGGTGACACAAGGATTTTCAGTCCTTTGCTCTACCGACTGAGCTACCTGGCCAAATGCCGGAGGATAATCGTACGTAGCCTTTCTCTGCAATGTAGTCTATCACTTTTCAAGTGCTTCCCGATAAGTATGTTACCAGCAATGAATTGAAAATATTCTGTAAAATAGTTAACCTTTCGGGGGTCTTTTCACTTTCGGGAGCGTTCTGAATGCCGACAAAAAACCAACTTCTTAGAAAAGGGCGACAATCTAAAGTAAGAGGATCGAAGGCTCCTGCTTTACAGTCGTGTCCTCAAAAACGTGGGGTTTGTCTTCAGGTAAAAACAAAAACTCCAAAAAAGCCTAATTCTGCATTAAGAAAGGTTGCTTGGGTGCGGTTATCAAATGGGCAAGAAGTGATCGCTTACATTGGTGGAGAAGGCCATAACTTACAAGAACACAGCATGGTTCTCATACGAGGTGGTAGAACGAAGGACCTTCCAGGTGTGCGTTATCACATTGTAAGAGGTGTGATGGATTGTGCTGGTGTAAAAGGAAGAATGAAAAGTAGATCAAAGTACGGTACAAAGAGGCCTGTTGCTAAAACATCTTCCAAATAGTGTAACTGGAAGATGTTCGTAGTTTTTTCGCCTTTCCCCCCGAATTAGTTTCGGAACTACCCCCCAAAATTAAATTATGGATTTTAAGAGGCTTATTTATGTCTCGTCGGCATCGCGCAGAAAAAAGAGTAATTGATCCTGATCCTGAATTCTCCAGTCATCTTTTGGCGAAGTTCATAAATCGGGTTATGATGAAAGGTAAAAAATCCCTTGCGCAGAGGATTGTTTACCGAGCTCTATCCACATTTGCGCATAAAGTAAACGCAGAAGATCCTGTAAAGGCATTCGAACAAGCTGTTGAAAATGTAAAGCCTCTAGTTTCCGTTAAATCGAGAAGAGTCGGGGGGGCAACATACCAAGTTCCAGTCGAGCTGCCAGCAGACAAGAGAATTTCTATGGCCTTCAAATGGATCATTCAATTTGCACGTTCGAGGCCTGGGAGAAGTATGGAAAATGCTCTCGCACTTGAGCTTTTGGATGCCTACAATGGACAAGGCACTAGTGTAAAAAGGCGTGATGAAACACACCGAGCTGCTGAGGCGAATAAAGCATTCGCTCACTACAAATGGTAGTTTAGTTAAGAGGGTAACATCAAATGTCATCGAGTTCACAGGATTCCCAACTAGCCTTGCTTCGAAATATTGGAATCATGGCGCACATTGACGCAGGAAAGACAACTCTTACAGAGAGGATCCTTTTCTATTCTGGATCCGTGCACGCGATGGGTGAAGTCCATAAAGGATCCGCTACAATGGACTGGATGGAGCAAGAACGTGAAAGAGGTATCACCATCACTTCTGCTTCCACGAGGGTTTTTTGGGGTAATTCTGTCATAAACATCATCGATACTCCTGGACACGTCGATTTTACAATGGAAGTTGAGCGAGCGCTTCGAGTTCTTGATGGCGCTTGTGCTGTCGTATGTGCAGTAGCAGGTGTACAGCCTCAAACTGAAACAGTTTGGCGTCAAGCGGACAAGTACGGCGTTCCTAGACTAGCATTTATAAATAAAATGGACCGAATGGGCGCTGATTTTTTTGGTGCTGTGCGCTCAATTAAGGATAAGTTAGGAGCATCTCCCGTACCAGTACACGTTCCGATAGGAGCTGAAAGTGACTTTAGCGGAATTGTTGACTTAATCGAATGGAAAGCAGTTTTTTTTGAGGATGATTTAGGGAAGAAATTTTCCATCGGAGATGTTCCTGATCATATGATAGAAGAGTGTCGCAATCACCGCATGAACATGTTGGAAGAGATTGCTAGTTGTTCTGGTGATGACACATTTCTCGACGACCTTTTATCTAATCCAGATGCTCTTACAGTTGATCGAATTCAAAATCAAATTCGGAGCGGTGTTATTGAAGGAGAAATTATACCCGTTCTTTGTGGAAGTGCTTTCAAAAACAAAGGTGTTCAGCAGTTATTGGATTGTATAGTTCGATGGCTTCCTTCCCCGCTTGATCGTAAAGAAGTGAGAGGGTTTGATCCACGCGAAGAAGAGGAGAAAAGCCTTACTCCTGACCCAAATGGGCCATTTGTTGCATTGGCGTTTAAGATTATGAGTGACCCACATGTTGGGCGTCTTACGTATGTTCGAGTTTACAGTGGAACACTTGAAAAAGGGACTGCGATATTTAACGCATCAAAGGGAAAGAAGGAGAGGATTTCTCGTATCCTGCAAATGAATGCCAACGATCGAACTGATCTTGACAGAACGACTGTTGGTGAAATTCCAGCTTTCGTCGGTCTTAAGTTTACAACTACTGGTGACACTCTTTGCCAAGAAGGGGCACAACTTCTACTGGAAAAAATGGAATTCCCAGAGCCTGTTATTTCGATGGCTATTGAACC
>NZ_PPEU01000062.1:0-4271 GCF_003056015.1 Candidatus Similichlamydia epinepheli
CAATTCAAAAGCCTGTTGTAGATAGGACAGAAATTATTTTGGAGGTATTTGCAAGTAAGGCTCGTACACATGAGGCCAAGATTCAGGTTCAATTGGCCCAGATTCGTTACAATATGCCAAGGCTAAAAAGATTGTGGAGCCATCTTTCTCGGCAAAAAGGTGGAGGTGCAAATCAGAAAGGAGAAGGCGAAAAGCAGATCGAGCTTGACAGGAGGCTTTTAAGGAAGAATGCACAAAGGCTTACTGAGCAGCTAGAGGCTATTAAGGAAGATAGAAAAACCTTTCAAAAACAGAGAATTCGTTCTGGGATTTTTCGTTTTGCTGTTGTTGGATACACCAATGCAGGAAAGTCTACTTTGATGAATCGCTTAACGGGAGCTTCTGTTTACGTAGAGGATAAATTGTTTGCGACTCTTGACACTACCACTCGCCGTCTATCTCTTCCATCTAAGCAAGAAGTATTAGTAACTGATACAGTTGGATTCATTAGAAAGCTTCCTCATACATTGATAGCTGCATTCAGAAGTACTTTGGAAGGGGCTCTTGAAGCAGATTGCCTGTTGCATATTGTTGATGGATCCCATTCATCTTTTCGCCTTCATATGACGGCTACTCGTGAAGTTCTTAAGGAACTTGACTTTGATGACGAGTGTCCAATCATTCTTGTTTTCAATAAGAAAGATTTATTTTTAGACAAAGTAGAAGAATTGCGAGCAGAGTTTCCAGAAGCCCTTTTTTGTTCTTTCTCAGATGGAGAGGGAATGGACCTCTTGTTACATCAAATGAATTTGCAAGCCCAAAAATCTCGACAACTTACTTGGCTATGTATTCCGCCGCATAAATACAATCTGGTGGCTAAGCTTCATCACCTTGGCGCTATTCGTGTTCAGTCAATCGATTCAGAAGGAAATCATCTTCTTAGTGTTTCTTTACCTGAAGATCAAGAGTTAATTTATAGAGACTTTTTTTCTTCGGTTCCTGAATGTTAACAAAATTCCGGCCAATAAAAAGGGTAATGAAAAACATTGTCCTGGAGAAGGGAACCCATTTTCTATATCTTCTTTCAAGTATTCCAATACGAATCTAATCAAACTTATAATCAAACAAATTTTGCTAAAAAATTCTCCCTTGGGTGAATCTTTTCGATTTAGAAACAAGACTAATGAATAGCCTAAAAGATAGCCAGCAGCCTCGTAAAGCTGAACTGGATGAAGAGGAATGTTATTTTTTGAGGATGTGGCGTGAGAAAAAATTACTCCAATCAATCTAGTCGTAGGAATTCCAAGAGACTCATGATTGAAAAAGTTTCCGATTCGTGTACAAACGATACTAGGAAGTCCTGCAATAGCTATGTAATCTAGAAGTAGCAAAAGAGGTAGCTTATCATTAGCTTGTATTAGATGAATAATGGATATCACAATAATGGCAATTATTCCTCCTACTTGACCTGAAAACCCACCTTCTTGAACAGCAACGAATTGTAGCTTGCTAGGGTCTCCCCATAAAATAACTTCTATATAAAATCCAAGGCGAGAACCTAAAAAAAAGAAAATAAAAAATACTATTTTGTAGTAATCCGCTTTTAGTCTAGTTAGAGACTTAGAAATGTTATCAAAGTATAAAAAAGATAAAACCCATCCAAGAAAAACCCAGCAACTATACCAACTTATTTGAAGATCAAAAAAATTTGAACATAGAATAGGATGAATCTTCCAAAAAAAATAGTACATGAAACATCGTTTGGTGATAGTAGATTTTTGAAGGTCATTTGATAATGACTCTAAAATGTTTGAAGGGTACAATGCCGTGGTTTTTCGGAGTATAGCGCAGTTTGGTTAGCGCGGCTGCTTTGGGAGCAGCAGGTCGGGGGTTCGAATCCCTCTACTCCGATGTCTCTATTGTTAAGACGGAAGAAATAGTTTTTTTATTTCCTCGATTTTTTCTCTTAGGTTAGCGTCAGTCAAAAGTAATTTAGATATTGTTTTGCAGCTTAGTGAGACTGTTGTATTGTCTCTTTTGAAAGCGTGACCTATCCTTTGTGTGGACAATCTAAGAAGTGTTCTGCATAGGTACATTGCAACTCTTCTTGGTGTAGCTATTATCTTTTTCTGTGACATGCTTAGAACATCTTTCTGTTCTACTTGGAAATGTGCGCACACTGTTTCCAAAATCGTATTAAAATCAGGTATCTTTTTGTTGTTGTCTTGTTTCTCTTGTAACAGGGGCTCCAAGTTGGCAGAGGTTATTTTTTTACTTAGGAGAGTATCAAGCCATTTTATTAGGCGGCTGATGTCTTGTTCAAAAATTTTAGCAAGTTTTTCTTTGCCATGTTTCTCTATAGAGAACCCTCCGGATTCTAAAAGCTTATTTATGATTTGAACTTGATCGGTTTCCGAAAAAAGAGTCATTGGGACTAAAAGCCCCCACTCGAATCTACTTATCAGACGGTTTTCAATTGCTACAAGCTGATGAGGGGCTATTTTCGAAGATAGAATGATCTGTTTGCCTGCCGTGCGTAGAGTGTTAAAGGCATGGAAAAACTCCTCTTGCATTCTCGATCTGTTGCTTAAGTCAGACACTTCATCGATCATCAAAACCGAACAGGATCTCAGTTCATTTTGAAATTCATTTAAACACTCAGAACGAATAGCACGAAGAACAGCCCAGATAAATGTATCACACGTTGCGTAAAGGACAGTGTGAGAAAGCTTACGCAGTGAAACAGCTGTTCCAATCATAAGATGAGTTTTACCACATCCAGACGGCCCCCATAGATAAATTGGGTTGAATGAACCTAACTGCGGTTCACACTCTTCTTCAAGAAGCCCTTCAAACAATCTCTTTGCGAAGACATTCCCCGATGCCTCGAGAAAATCTCTGAGAAGATAGTTCGGTTCTCTCTTGGCTATGTCAGAAAAAATCGACTCAACCAAAACTCGTTTGGTTGATTTCATTCCAAAAACCTAATAGGGGCCATCCTCAAAAACAGCAAACGCCGCACTGACCTCTCAATGTTCATTAGAACAACAGTATCAATCCAATTTCCGTTTCCTTGTCAAGGATTGCTGAGCTATTCCTAATACAATAGATGACATCCAGTAGATGTTGAGCCCTGCTGGAAACTTATAAAACATCAAAAGAAAAATAACAGTCATGATTACTGCAGGGCCTTTTCTTTGATGCGTTCCTTCCATTGCCCATCGTTGCTGTAAAAACATTGAAAGAGCAAGAAGTACAGGAAGTAGATGAAATTGATTCCCTATGATTGGAATAATAGGATTAGACCAAGAAAAAAGAACGTCTGGAGCAGCCAAGTTATCAATCCAACCTGGGAAAACTTGCGCACCTCTCAATTCAAAGCTCGACTTAAGAACTTCAAACATCCCCAATAAAAATGGCATCTGGGCTAGCAAAGGCAAAAGTCCAAGAACTGGATTGATATTGTGTTGCTTATATAGTGCAAAAATTTCTGTTTGAACTTTGTGGGGAATGTCTTTGTACCTCTCTTGTATAGCTTGTACTTGGGGGGCGAGGGCTCGTACCCTCTCCATGGAGCGAAATGACCAAGCGTTGAAAGGATAAAGAATAATTCGAAGAAAAAGAAGCGTTGAAAGGATAAAGAATAATTCGAAGAAAAAGAGTCAATAAAATGATTGATACAACCCAAGATTCGGTAAACGAATAGAAGAAATGAAGAAGATATGCAAGTATTCTAGAAAAAGGAGCAGAAATTTTGCTAAACCAACCTTGTGCATACCAAGAGCAACGGTAAAACGGGGTAGAAGAGTCTTCAATTGGGTGGATTTTTTCATCAATCTCTTTCAAAATTTTGTCCCAAAGAGGCCCAGCAAAAACAGTTAGATCATAAGATCCAGCTTGGCTTGGAAGAGGAAGAGCAACCTGGTATCCAGGTGCAAAATTTTCTCCTGCATATCTTGGTAAAAGAGATAGTCTTGTAGGAACAATTTCTGAAGGAATTGTTTGAAGTCGAAATCCAGAAGGAGAAAATGAAATAGGTTCAAGTATTAAACTGAAAAAATTATTGCCATTACTCACCCATTGCATGTTCAAATTGTTTAAAGTCGTATGAGTCTTTGGGAGTGAAACAGTTTCAATTGAAGAGCTATCGCCTTTGATATGGCGAAATTGGACCTTAGGAGCTGGTTGATTAGAGAGAACTTCTGTTTCAGGGACTCCAGAAGTGATCCAGATCCCTCTGCAATCACCTTCAAGTTCAACCGTTGCCGAAAGTAAATAAGGGACATCTCTTA
>NZ_PPEU01000063.1:0-4252 GCF_003056015.1 Candidatus Similichlamydia epinepheli
TTGTCACGTTGGTTGGAGATATGTTTGCAAATATAAATTGCCGTTGTGTTCCCTCTCCTGGATCGAAAAGAAATCCTTCATCGTTCCACCTAAGAAGGTACCCAGGATGACTCCGAAATCGAGTAGGCTGTTGGCTCGAGGAACCAAGTATGATTAAGTCTCTCACGCTCATGAAAGTGAAGTGTCTCTTGGTTAGATGGTGTTCAGTAAGTTGCCTGTCCACGAGAATTTCTTCTGTACTTGCTTGCAAATTCTGCAGAATATTGAATTTTCTTTGGGGCCGTGTGTTCATCCATAAAGGCGATTTCGAACACTTCATGGTAAAAAGAAACAAAGTATAGACTCAGGCCTCTTTTTAAAAGTTCCGGCAACTCTTCAACATCTTGTTTATTCAAAGCAGGCAGGATTATGTGCCTCAAATGTGAGCGTTTTGCCGCTGCTACCTTTTCTCTAATTCCACCTACAGGGAGAACCTGGCCATTCAAAGTTAGTTCTCCAGTCATGGCTAATCCAGGTTTAATCTTCTTTTGTAAAAGCTGAGATATAAGTGCCGTAACCATGGTTATCCCTGCTGAAGGACCATCCTTTGGCGTCGCACCTTCTGGTAAATGTGTGTGAACTTCCTGCTTTGGGAAAAATTTAAGATCAGAACGCTTCTTTCGTAACCAACTCTGACAAAAGCTCCATGCAATTTCTGCAGACTCTTTCATTACTGAACCTGCCTGGCCTGTTAGTCGCATGGTTGTACGTGCTGCTGGAACTGTTAAAGTTTCTACACAAAGGGGAGTTCCACCTAAAGCCGTCCAGGCTAACCCTACAGCAACACCAATTGGGGGAGACTGAATAAGTGGATCTTCTTGGAACCTAGGAATGCCCAACAAACATCGAATCATCTTCTCACTCACCTCTTTCGGCTCGAAAGATTGAGTCGAGGACTTATTGACGTGCTGCATAACAAGCTTTCTACAAACTTTTTTAATTTGCTGTTCAAAATTACGAACACCAGCTTCACGAGCGTAACCAGAAACAATAGCCTTTAATGTTGCAACAGGAAAGACAAGAGCATTCTTCTGCAATCCAATTTCGTCTAAAGCTGTAGGAATAAGATGCTTCTTGGCAATTTGAATTTTCTCTTCAGTTATATACCCAGATAGATAAATTACCTCGAAACGATCTCTTAAAGCATCAGGAATGCTGTCCAGTAAGTTCGCAGAAAGAATAAAAAAAACCCTACTTAAATCACATGGAACATCTAAATAGTGGTCTAAAAATTGACCATTTTGTTCTTTATCTAACACTTCAAGCAGAGCAGATGCAGGGTCACCAACAGGAGAACTCATGATCTTATCGATTTCATCAATAAGAATAACTGGATTCATAGCTTGACAAGTCTTCAATGCTTGAATGAATTTACCTGGCATTGACCCGATATATGTTTTTCTGTGCCCCTTTATTTCAGCTTCATCTCGCATCCCACCAACGGGAAATTTAAAAAATTTTCTCCCTAAAGCTTTTGCTATTGAGCGAGCAATTGTAGTTTTACCAACGCCAGGAGGCCCAACCAGGCATAGAACAGCTCCCTTCATTTTCCCTAGCATTGTTGAAACAGCAACGATTTCGCAAATTCTTTCTTTTACTTCTTCTACTCCCCAGTGCTCTTTATTGAGAATCTGCTTGGTTTTTTTGCAGCTTACCAATTGCTCATCGTAAATTCCCCAAGGGATAGAGGTAATCCAATCTAAATAATTTCTACAAACAGAGTAGTCTGGGCTGTTATTTTCTAATCCTGATAAGCGCTGAATTTCTTCTTCGACGACCTTAAGGACATGAGGAGGAACGACTTTCGACTGTAGACGAGTTTCAAATTTTGAAATCTCTGAACTGCGATCATCCTGCTCCATTCCAAGTTCTTTTCTAATAGTTTTTAACTGCTCGCGTAAAACATATTCTTTTTGAATTTTACCGAGGGCCAATTCAACTTGTTGATCGATCTCATATTGAATTTTGCTCAAATCTTGTTCCTTTCGAACAAGGAAAAGAGTTGTCTGCAAACGCTTTTCTATTGACAGACAAGCTAATAAATCCTGCAATTCTTCTGGCTGAGCTGTTGTTAAGGAAGCAACCATGTCTCCAAGAGCTGCAGGTTGGTTCGGATCTGCATGCTCTAAAAAAACACGCAACTCATCCTTGAAGAGAGGATTTAAAGAGACAATTTCCCTAACTGCTTTCAATATGCTTTTTGCATAAGCTTTCAGCTTTTTCTCTGAGGCATCTATGTTATCTTGTAAATATTCTACCTCAGCCCAAAAATGATCTTTTTCCTGACGAATCGAGATAACGCGAAACCGCTTCTCTAAATCCACTAAAGCCTGAAACCCACCGTGATTGACGGGTAGTATCTTGGAAATTCGCCCCGCAACACCAACTTCATGAAGCTGACTAACAGAACATTCTACGTTTGATCCCTTAGATAATAAGACTCCAATTGTACGAAGATCTGAGCAAGCAATTTTTTTAATCGTTTCATACTGCACACCAGATTCAATGGATATAGGCAAAGCAATCCCAGGGAAATACGGCCTCTTGAATACTGGTAGAATCAATAAGTCCGTGGGGAAAGGATGCGCCTCTCCGCTTTGTTGCACATTGTTTTTATCGGAACCTAAAGGATCCTGTGTTGATATTGCTTTCTCAGAAGGCATTCCATCTCACATGGTGTGCGCCCACAAAAAGGCACATAAATTCTAATCACTCAACTCCCCAGGATAGGAGATCTCAGCTCTGAATGCAAATGCTAGGATACTTATCTTGCAAGGTCATTTGCTTTCTCTTTCCCATCGGAAGAGAACTTTTCTAGCTCCTCCGAAGAAAACAAAAGGGCATTAGACTTCGCCTTACCACGAACAGGCTGGCACAAAATCTGATTGTGACTTTGAATAACAAGAAATAATTCTTCTTCAACCTCGATAAGATAGGCACACATCTTTTGGCCTACATTTGTTTTATTTAAAATAAAAATTTTTACTCTTTCACCTTCACGAATTGGACAAGTCCAACGATCCAAAAAATAATGTGAAAGAAGCAAGAGAGCAATAACAACGATACCAGCAGTTCCAATCCAAAAAGAAAAATTGGAGGTTGTCACCTCTGGTGTAGGGGTTCCTATATTTCCTTCTGTACTGAAGGCTAAAATTGAGGCGATAATGCAACTAAAAAATAATAAAAATATTCTAAACATCATCTCCAACTTACATTAGCAATGACTGATTCGACTCTAGTCTGTTTCACTCTTGATGGGAAGCGTATTAACAGATAAGATCGCGACCCATTTGCCTTTTGTTGCTGTGTTGGGGTGCCGACGTGGATGATCAAATCGAATCTCTTTTGGGTAAAAAGTTACCTGTTTTGGATCATGGATTTGTTAGG
The DNA here is from genome assembly GCF_003056015.1 of Candidatus Similichlamydia epinepheli. Classification (NCBI taxonomy): domain Bacteria; kingdom Pseudomonadati; phylum Chlamydiota; class Chlamydiia; order Parachlamydiales; family Candidatus Parilichlamydiaceae; genus Candidatus Similichlamydia; species Candidatus Similichlamydia epinepheli. The sequence goes on from NZ_PPEU01000063.1 coordinate 3,427, forward strand.
TTGATTGATTTTATGGGTTCTGACGAGTTTGTTGCTAATTGTACACGACTTGAATCAGATGAGCTCGATCGATTTTCGAATGAAGAGAGAATTGACTGGTGTTTTAGAACTTCCAACTTATCCCCACTTGAACAGGCGTGTGTAGTTTTCCAAATTAGATTGCCAATTTATGTGATGGGGCAGCTGGTGCGCCACAGAACGGCTAAGCTCAACTCGTTTTCTGCTAGATACGCTAAGGTAAATCATCAATTTCATGAGCTTGATATTAAAGATTTGAGGATGCAGGGAGACCTGAATAAGCAAGTAGGTCAAGGATCATTAGAAGGGGATTTTGCAAAAAATTGCGTTAAATCTATTCAAGAAGCCTCGGAACAAGGATATCGAAGATACCTTTCTCTAATGGAAATGGGGCTTTGTCGTGAACAAGCAAGAATCATTCTTCCTCAAAACGCTTACACGACAATTTTCTGGAAAATGGATCTGAGAAATCTTTTTCATTTTCTACGGTTGCGCTTAGGTAAGGACGCACAAAAAGAAATTCAGTTTTTTTCACAACAAATAGCTTACTGCGTGACTTGTCTATTCCCTATTTGTTGGAAAAGTTTTCAAGACAACCACCTCAAAAAGGTACACTTTACCCTGTCAGAACTCAAACTTTTAGCCATTTTTAAAAATTGTTTGATTTGTTCGTATAGTAACTCAGCTTGACTTTTCTCAAGCCAATTAGGTGTCCAAAATTCAACTTCTTCATTAGGCCAAGCTAGATGATATTTCGAAGGCCGACAACGAGTGAACTCGAAGGAAAGAAAAAGAGGCAGCCGCAATC
>NZ_PPEU01000064.1:0-4232 GCF_003056015.1 Candidatus Similichlamydia epinepheli
CGTTTAGAGATGAAGTAATGTCTGCTCATCTTAGGAGAATTGAGCAACTTGACAATCTTGTGATTCCAGATGCATTTTGCGCAATCGCTCTAGCCAGACAATTCCCTCATCCTGGTAGCTACGAAAAACTGCTTTTATATCACGAGAAATTACAACCGATTCGCTAAGATGAAAATCGCTCATCTCCCGTTGAAGAGCCAAAAGGTTCTCATCAATAGTCAGCTCAATCAAATCATTGATTCTTTCGTTTGGATTGATTTGTGCTAACGTCCAAAATGGGACGTGAAACACCCCTGTCTCCAGTTTTTTTACTCCAAGGTCATCGAAGAAATGTATTACTTCTACTAACCTCTTTAGATCTAAAACCAGCACTCTTTTTATTTTTTTACCGGCACTTCTCCTATCAGATGAAACTAGGTCGACATACTTCCTTTCGTAAAGAACACACTCCCAAAGTCGTTCCAACGAGAGACCCGAAAGATGACCATTCACCTCTATGTGAGCCTCATACTGTCCTGGAATAACTCCCTCGTAAAGACCCACTCTGAATGTAGTTGTGTCGTATATGAACTGATCTAATAAATTGTCTGGACAACGAAATTCAACACGACCTCGATACTTGGGTATCACTTCAGTCATAAAATATAAGAGAGCACGTTCATTTTTTGCCAAAAATAGGCTAGTTTCCGAATCGAAAATGAAGTGATGGAACATGTCATTTACTAAGGCGCGCTCTTGAGATAAGCTTCTTGCCAAAATTCCGTCTTTTGATATGAATTTTCGAACGATGTCTACTGTCAACATGGATACGGATTCAGGCACTTCTAGATCACCGTAAAGAAAGGAAAATTGAACTTCTAGTTTGCCTCCCACGTAGAAAACATTGCAGATTCCACGAACTTCGCCTTTGTATGAATAGGTAGTGAACTGCTTGACTAATTCTTCATTATCAATACGGAGTATCTTCCGCATTTCAGGCAAAACATGCTCAAGAAATGTTCCGCAGAGAGGCTCTGGAATCACAAGATTGTCAAGTTGCTCAATTCTCCTAAGATGAGCAGACATTACTTCATCTCTAAACGCGTAGTAGACACAGTTAAAGAGCAGCCCAGGAGGTGAGCTTTTTAACAAAAGGGTAACGTCCTGCAGATTAACTCGCGTTTCGCCAAGATCTAGCAAAACCTTCAAAACCAACTTAGGGGCTGGAGATTGCATCGCGTCCAGCTCTAGAGTCACCTCAACTGGATCAACGGAAAATCGAAAAGGAGCCTCCATACCATGTGTGAAAATAAGTGAGAAATCCATCTTCTCACCTGGTACAGAACTCTGGGATCGTTTAACAAAAATAGCCCTTTGCTCACAAAGAATCTGAGAAACCGACTCAATTCCTATAAAAGATTTCTTCGGGACAACTCTTTTGGCCCCTTCCACAGAAACTTTTGAATCAGACAACATCACTAGTTGTTCAGAAATTATTCGAAGAATTTTCCAAGAATCTTCTGTGAAGCATTCTTTTGAAAGAGCGACTTGTCTCCCATTGAATGTCACTACATCTTGGTACTTGACGGCATCAATAAATTCTTGAGCTTGAACAATTTGCAATGGCTTACTTCGTCCAGGGATACGAAGAGTTAATTGAATTTCAAAAAAAACTTCTTCGGAAAACCCAACAAAAAGACGCTTTTGCCCAATGGAAATCAAAAAATCTATAGACAATGGTTGAAAAGAGTCGACAGAACAAGTTGGTAAACAGAGTGGATTGAAGGAGAGAATCAAAAGAGCCTCTACGTATTCTCTAACCAACTCTCGATCGACGCGTAAATCAGATTTACGCACATCTTCTTGTTGACGTGAAGAGGATACGAGAGCAGCCGCAGAGGCACTTCCACTAATTAGAGAGTCCAGATGTTCCTCTAAGTAAAATAGAGTCGCTGCAAGGTGTTGACAATCGTACTTCTCAGAACAATTGCAGATGCTCTCTACAATTTCCGAGTTCTGACGATCAATTTCTATCTCTCCAGTCTGGCGATTGTTATAATTCCCCCAGACTTCGCATTTCAACCGAATGGCTTTATCCGTTACATCTAAAATCTGTACAGAACAGACGGCCTTGGCATCATGTAGCAATCTCCCCTCTTTAAGAAAAGCAGAAGAGAAATCTTGACGTAGTTTTCTGTAGTTCAATAACCCAGACATTGCATTCCTCGGATACAAACATGGGGATAACTTCGTCCAAGCACGAACTCAAAAAAAAACGCGAAGTGAAATAGCCTCAAGATAATCAAGGAAAGAAAACGAATCTCACAATTCTTACTTGTCAACCATGTTGCGCAAGATGACACGGCATCGCATAAAATGGAAGTCTTACCACTAAAAAGAACTCTGTCATCAAAAAGCTTCCACTCAATCCAAAACAGATAAGGGCGACCTTTTACAAATAAAACGTGGTGGTCTAAACTCTCCGGTTTTAAGGAAGGTTTCTTCAGAGCGTGGGTGTAGCTCAGCCGGTAGAGCGTCAGCTTCCCAAGCTGAATGTCGTGAGTTCGAGTCTCATCACCCACTTTGGGATTTGGGAAGGCTTTTCAACGCGGGTATAGCTCAGTGGTAGAGCATCACGTTGCCAACGTGAGGGTCGTGAGTTCGAATCTCATTACCCGCTTCCTTGTTCTGCGATTGGATTACGGAGTAATTTCTTTGCTTTCTTTTTGAAGATTCCGCTCGTTGTCCCAATTTCGAAAATTAAGTTTAGGAACAGACTAGTGAAGAAGAATGAGATAGCGGATTGTTCGATCTCAGTTTTGTCTAAGGTTGCTCAAGCCAATTGTAGATTTGAATTTGTTCTTTCCGTTCCGGCTAGTTTTGCCATTGACTCGCATAGACAATCAGTTGAACAAGTTGCAAAAACAGTATCTCTACCTGGATTTCGCAAAGGCAAAGTACCGAAGGACCACGTCTTACAATCTTTTGGTGAAAAAATTGACCGTGAATGGCAAGACTCTTTAGCTAAGAAGACCGTCAATATTTTTCTCGAGCAGCAATCATTTAGAGCTATCCCCCCCATAGTTTATTCTTGGAAAAAGTTGGATCAAGAGTCAGATTTGGAACTTCATGTCTCTTTTGAGGTTTATCCTAAAGCTCCTGAAATAGAAGAAATCGATCTATCTTCCGTTTCATTTCCTGATCGTAAAGAAGTTACTGATGGTGATGTAGAAAAAAAAATAGATGAATATCGCGCAGTTCTTGCTGAATGGACTCCTTTAGATGATATGGAGCGCATTTGTGAAGAAGATCGAACGGATTATCGACTGATTTCTCTTTCGGGAAATGAGGCTAAAAAGGAGAGGGGTTGCCTTGTAAAGGAGATGCCTGACACCATTCGTAAAGCGATTCTTTCATCTTCTGACAAAAAACTAGAGGTTGATCTTCCTCAGAATTGGGGGAATGTTCCCGGTGGAAAGTATTTCTTAGAGACATACAACCGTGCGAGAAAGATTCCTCCACCTGTGGATGAGTCGTTTGCTAAACGTTTCAATATGTCTTCCGTGGATGAACTAAAGAATGAAATCAGAAAGAAACTGAATATTTCGATTGAATTTGACCACATTGAAGAAGCTAAGAATATTTTACAAGAAGCTCTCGTTAAAAAACTTTCATTTGAATTGCCTTTGACTATTCTTGAGAAAGAAGTTGAGTCTCGTGCTTCTTTTTCTTCCAATAAGGGTTTAAAGAAAGAAGAAATTGAAGAACAAGCCCGTCAAGCATTACGACTTTTTTTCTTAATTGAGTCGATTGCTATGCGACATGGAATATCGCTTAGTCAGGAAAGCCGGGATTTCATTTGGTCACAAAATCAACCTGGGCTACAGGGAGAAAGTGGTAGGCAGAGGATGGCAGCTCAACTTATACAACACGAGGTTCTTCTCTTCTTGTTGCAACGAATGAACTGGCTAAAGCCGAATAATTAAACTGGTATTTCTTTTTGATTGGAAACTTCATGCCTCTCTAGTGTTTTTGGTGAGTTGTTTTTGCAAATCAAAGAAGTAGTTTTACCAATTCAAAATGATGTCACTGAGGTAATAATTAAAATGACTCTCGTTCCATTCGTAGTAGAAGACACTGGTCGTGGAGAGAGGTCGATGGACATCTTCTCCAGATTGTTGATGGATAGAATAGTTTTCATAGGTGGTCCTGTTAATGATCAGACAGCAAATCTCATAATTGCCCAACTTCTC
>NZ_PPEU01000065.1:0-4190 GCF_003056015.1 Candidatus Similichlamydia epinepheli
CGAAAGAAAAAAAGATTGGAAGGAACTTCTTAGAGAGTTTTGGTCTAGTTTTCACCCTGTGCTTCAGCAAGCGGAGAAAGACTTTATTATACCCAAAAGTAGCTTGAATCGACCTTGTCCAGAGTGTAAAAAAGGTGATCTTCAAAAGATATGGGCTAAAAACAAGTTTTTCATAGGTTGTTCTCTTTACCCAGAATGTTGCTATACATCGACATTTGGAACAGTCGATTTTGACCGCTCTCAATTTCATCCAGATTTCGATTGGGATCAAACTTGCCCTATTTGTCAAAAGCCTATGTCTTTGCGCGAAGGGCGTTTTGGTGTTTTTTTAGGATGCAGTGAATTTCCAAAATGTAAAGGTTCTGTTCGGATACAAGAAAAAGCAGAATTAATTGGCGATTCTGAATCAGTTCCATGTCCGGCGATTGGTTGTTCTGGACAGTTGGTTCAAAAGAGATCTCGTTTTGCTTCTTCTTTTTATGGGTGCACTCTCTATCCTCAATGTGATGTAATAGGAAAGGATTTGGAAAAAATTAATTCCAAGTTTGCTGATAGACCTCAGACTGCTGTCGAGTCTAAAAAGAAAGCTCCTTCGAAAAAACTTTCGTCTGCAAATAAGAAACAAACTAAAAAGCCAAAGAAGAAATCACTTAATTCATTTCAGGTCGATCCTACTTTAGCTTCCATCCTGAGTCAGGAACAAATTTCATCTTCACAGGAATTACTTAAGGTTTTTTGGAAATATGTACGAGAAAAAGATCTCCAAGACCCAACTAATAAACGATTGATTCTAATAGAAAAAGACCCTTCTTTAAGAAAGATTCTTGGGGATGAGCCTATTCCTATGACACGTGTGCTTTCGGTTTTGAAGCCGTATATTCTTCAACAGAAAGAAGAGTGAATCGTTTACTTTTTTATTGAGGCGATTCCATACTGCATACAATCTCAACTTGATGTTTCCATATGTTTTTGCAAGAACGTCCTACCGTCCTGACTGGAGATCGTCCGACAGGTATTCTTCACTTGGGTCATTATGTTGGATCCATTCAAAAAAGAGTCCTTCTTCAAGGAGATGCCGACTGTTTTTTCATCGTTGCTGATCTACATGCAATGACGACTTATTTTACAAAAGAGGAAATTAGCCTATTGCCAGGAAGAATTCATGATCTCGTGGCATCTTATTTAGCTTTTGGAATCGATCCGGAAAAATCTGTTATCTATTTGCAATCTGGTTGTCCTGCTATTTTCAAGATGAATTTTCTTTTTCAATTAATTACCTCTGCTAATCGTGTTATGGGATTGCCTTCAATTAAAGAGATGGCTCACAACGCGAAGATGGAAGACGAGAAAATTTCTTTTGGCTTACTGGGGTACCCAATACTACAATCTGCAGATATACTTATGAGTCAAGCAACACTCGTCCCAGTTGGAAAGGATAATGTTGCCCATATAGAGATAGCACGTGATATTGCACGACGTTTCAATCAACTATATGGAACACTTTTCCCACTTCCCCAAGAGTGCTTAAGTGAAATGACGTCCTTGCCGGGAATTGATGGCAAAGGAAAAATGAGCAAGTCAGCTGGCAATGCAATTTTTATCTCAGATGATTATGAGGTGATTCGAAAAAAAGTTTTTAGTATGTATACGGATCCTAACCGCACAAGATCCGACATTCCTGGTCGAGTAGAGAACAACCCTCTTTTCATTTATCACGATATATTCAATTCAAATGTGGATGAGGTAAATGAATTTAAGTCTCGTTACAGGGAGGGAAAGATTGGAGATGTTGAGGTTAAGAGTAGTTTGGCGCATGTTCTAAATTCTTTCCTAGACCCTATACGGGAAAAGTTTTACAGCTATAGAAAAGATGTTTTTCTCCTAGATTCAATTTTGGAAGAAGGGACTAGCAAGATGCGTGTTCGTTCTGAAAAACTTGTGGGAGAAATGTGTGCTCGTATGGGTCTGTATTCCATCAAATAACGAACTGGATGATAAGGATGAAACCATTTGCACTCGTGTCGGATTTTTCGCCTTCCGGCGATCAACCAAAAGCGATCTCTGAGCTTGTGCAAGGGATTGATGATGGAAGAAAATCTCAAGTTTTGCTTGGAGTCACAGGATCTGGTAAAACATTTACAATTGCAAACGTAATTCAGAAAGTACAAAAACCAACTTTGATCTTGGCTCATAATAAGACATTAGCTGCGCAGTTGTATGATGAATTTTGCAGTTTTTTTCCTGATAATGCAGTTGAGTATTTTGTTTCATATTACGATTATTACCAGCCTGAGTCGTATATTGCTCGTAGTGACACTTATATTGAGAAGAGCCTCTCGATAAATGATCAGGTAGATCAGTTGCGTTTGCGTGCAACAAAATCTCTTTTAGAAAGGGAAGATGTGATCGTAGTCGCCTCGGTTTCTTGTATTTATGGGTTGGGTGTCCCAAAGCATTTCATAGATATGAAGTGTCGTATTTTTGTTGGGCAGGAAGTTGAGAGGGAAGAAGTTCTTGGTTGGCTAGTACAGATGCAGTATGAGCATAAGGAAGAACTGGGTCGTGCTTGTTTTCGTGTAAAGGGTGATACCATTGATCTCGTACCTGCATATGAGCAAGATTATGCAATTAGAATTCGTTTCTTTGGTAACGAGATCGACCTTCTTGCATCGATTGACTCGATTACAGGTGAGATACAGGAGTCTTTTTCAGAAGTGACTATTTATCCTGCATCTCATTACGTTAGTTCTTCTGATGTACGTGAAGAAGCTGTTTATTCCATTCGCAGAGAACTTGAAATTACTGAAAAAGATTTTTTGGATCGAGGTTTAACCTTACAAAGCGAACGCATTCGACAGAAGACTGCTTGTGATATAGAGATGATATTGCAGTTGGGTTACTGTAAGGGTGTTGAGAATTACAGTAGACATTTCGATGGGAGAAGTCCAGGAGAGCCGCCTTCATGTTTAGTAGACTATTTTCCTTCTGATTTTCTTTTAATTGTAGACGAATCGCATCAAACAATCCCTCAAGTCCGAGCGATGTATCACGGCGATAGATCTAGAAAAAACACACTGATTTCATATGGTTTTAGATTGCCTTCGGCTTTCGATAATCGTCCTCTTAGATTTGATGAATTTTTCCAAAAGATTAAACAGGTGATATATGTCTCAGCCACTCCTGGGGAATGGGAGGTTAATGAGTCTGGAGGGAAAATAGTTGAGCAGATCATTCGTCCGACTGGATTGATAGACCCGGTTGTAGAAGTTCGTCCTTCTACTAATCAGATTGATGATTTGATAAGCGAAGTTAGGAAAGAGGTAGGTCTTGGGCGTCGAGTATTGATTACAACTCTTACCAAGAAACTTTCCGAGGAGTTAGCTAGTTTTTTTCGATCGATTGGTATTCAGTCTGAATATATGCATTCAGATATTGGCACTATTGATCGTGTTCATCTCTTATCTAAATTGAGAAGAGGAGGGTGTGATGTTCTTGTGGGGATTAATCTTCTTCGAGAAGGTTTGGATCTTCCAGAAGTTGGACTAGTAGCTGTTCTTGACGCAGATCGTGAAGGTTTCCTTCGAAGCTCTACATCTCTTGTGCAGATTTCTGGACGAGCTGCTCGGAATGCAAATGGTCGAGTTATCATGTATGCAGATAATATGACGTCATCAATTAAGAAGACGGTATTAGAGATGGATAGGAGGAGAGAAATTCAGAAAAAGTACAATCTTGAATTTGGAATTTCTCCTAAGACAACTATTCGTAAAGAAGGAAAATTGGGTGGTCTTCTTCAGCAAACACCAAATGTAGATGAGGATCATAAGAACATAGTTACAAGCACACAGGAAGCTCGTAAGTTGATCAAGGCATACGATAAAGCTATGAGGAAGGCCTCTCAAAAGAAACAGTATGAAGAAGCTGCTAGATACCGAGACTTATTGCGTTTTTATCAAAAGTTAGAAAGAGACCTTCTCAATCTCGACGAAGGAGAATCTCTTTCGAATGAGGCAGCTCTCTAATTCAGATATACGATACTACCGTTTAGCGCTAGAGCAAACATAAGCCACGCCTGATATGGTATAAGGATAAGTGATGAACAACGATCTTCTTTCCACAGAAGAAATATAGTACACCCATTCAACAAACAAATGGCTAGGATGTCAATAAAGGCTAGTTTGATTTGTTTT
>NZ_PPEU01000066.1:0-4160 GCF_003056015.1 Candidatus Similichlamydia epinepheli
ATGAATGAATGAAAATACCTCATCAATCGATCCTCCAACCAAAGCAGGGATCGGAACTGGAACAGACCAACTTTTTAATCGTTTTGTCATGTCATGAATAGTTTCAATTCCTGGTGCTGAGAGAAAATAACCAAAAAAAGATAATTGCCTTTTTTTAATAACTTGTGGATCGAGAGACTTCAAAGATCCAGAAGCGCAATTTCTAGTGTTGGAAAATGGTTCTAACCCTTCTTTTAATCTATCTTCATTAATCGACTCTAAAGCAGCAAAGGGCATATAGACTTCACCTCTGATCTCGCAAGAACCTTCTTCCATTGGTATAGTGTGTGGAATTCCTAAAACTTGTTTTAAGTTATCAGTGATAATGTCTCCAACTAAACCATCACCTCTAGTCAGACCACATTCCAGACGTCCTTTAACGTACCAAAGGGAAACTGCGCATCCATCAATCTTAAGATCAGCATAATAAGAAGGAGATTTGGCAAGTAATTTCTGACACTGTTCATTAAAGTGAAACAGTCCATTTTTATCGAAAATCTTATCGTACGAAAGCATTGGCCAAAGATGAGCTTGTGTAGGGAATCTACCACTCGTCTTTTCACCTATAAATTGTGTTGGAGATTGAATCTTTAGCCAATCTGGGTGGTTCTCTTCTAGAATTTTAACTTTTTCAAAAAGTTGATCGTACTCTTCATCCTCGATTTCTGGCTTGTCTAAAACAAAATAAGCACGGTTGTGGTACCAGAGTTCTCGACACAGATCTAGATAATGTTCGTATTCATCTTGAAGTGGAGCGCGATTCAAAGAAAACCTCAAAAATTAGCGTTGTGTAAGCAGGCAACGAAAAAGACAGTGAAGAATCATTTTGAGTTAGTACGATTTCATTGTTTTTAGAATGTCCTCCATACAATTCCAAATCAGAAGAAAAGTGAAGAGTCAAACTAGCATGTCGGAAAAATGGCAAATTATAATTCTCTTGAGTGATTGGAGTGAAATTATGAACACAAAGAAAAGTTTGTTTAGATGATTTGCGAAAATAGGAGAAAATCCCTCTTTCTTTTTCATCAATATCGATCCACTCAAATCCTATGCGTACATGATCCCATTCCCATAATGCAGGGTTAGATTTATAGATAAGATTTAAGTCACATACGCATCTCCAGAGACCTAGATGCATATCACCTTTCTGCTCTATCCAATTCAGCGATTCTACTACAGACCACTCCTTCTTAGTTCCCCACTCTGAACCCATGAATAACAATTTCTTACCAGGCATACAAATTTGGTATGAATATAGAAGTCTCAAATGAGAGAAGCGATCATTCCCTGACCCGAACATTTTTTCAAAAAAGCTACCCTTACAATGAACAACTTCATCATGAGATAACGGCAACAAGAAAGCTTCTAAGTAAGAATAAAAAACAGAAAAGGAGATCTCTTTTCTATTTGCTCCGCGAAAATACGGGTCCATAGCGAAATAACGAAGAGTGTCATGTACCCATCCCATCTGCCACTTAAAATCGAAACCTAGACCTCCTTCATAAAGGTCTTTTGTCATTTTGGACCAATCAGTCGACTCTTCAGCTACAGTGAATATTCCTGGCGCACGTAAATGAGTAACAGAATTCAAATGTTTCAGAAATTCAATACTTTCCAGATTTTCCTTGCCACCGTATCGATTTGGACTCCATGAACTATTTTCATGCCCGTAATCTCTATATAACATAGATGAGACAGCATCAACTCTTAGACCATCAACATGAAGTTGATTCAGCCAAAAAAGAGCACTAGCTAAAAGAAAGTTAGATACTTCAGTCCTTCCGTAATCAAACTGTCTAGTCCCCCAATGCGGATGGATCTGTCGAAGTGGATCAGCATCCTCGAAAAGAGGCAACCCATCGAAATTACAAAGTGCATGTTCATCAGATGCAAAATGAGCCGGAACCCAATCTAAAATAACACCAATGCCCTGTTGATGAAGTATATCTACAAACCGTTGGAATCCCTGAATGGTTCCAAATCTACTAGTAGGAGCGAAATACCCTGTTGTTTGATATCCCCAAGATTCATCTAATGGATGCTCACAAATAGGCAAAAGCTCTACATGTGTAACCCCAAGCTTATGAACATAAGATGCCAAATCTTTTGCTATTTCTTCATAACTCAAAAACTTTCCTGATTTGGATCTCTTCCAAGAACCTAAATGAACCTCATAAATAGCCATAGGCTGGTCTCTATAGCTCTTTATTTGACGCTGCTCCATCCATTTTTGATCTTCCCAATAGTAATTTTTCCACTGATTATTAATTATTGAGGCAGTAGCAGGTCTCTCTTCAAACTGAAACCCAAAAGGATCGATCTTGAGTTGAAGATCTCCGTTTTTATTAATAGCAAATTTGTACCGTTCACCCTCTTTTAACCCTGGAATAAAAAGAGTCCAAATTCCGGAAGAATTTCTTTCCATAGGGAAAACTCCAGCTTCCCAAAGTGAGAAATCTCCTAAGACTGACACACCATCTGCACGTGGAGCCCACACTGAAAAAAGGACCCCCTCAATCCCTTCTATGGAGTGAATATGTGCTCCTAACTTGTGAAATATATCGTAATGAACTCCTCTCCCAAAAAGATAGGTGTCAAGTTCAGAAAATTCAAAACGAAATGCATAAGGATCTTTTATCCACCTACCATCTGGGAGGCAAACATGATATGACGAAAAAGTGCTTAAAGTAGATGCTTCAAAAGGCTCTAATTCAAATAGACCAACCATATCTTTTCTGGAGGAGATATGAAAAATATCCCCCTGAAAAAGAATGGGGAGATAGAGTTGGTTAGGTCTCCATACACGAACTATCTGTTTACCATTAACAGAATGAGGCCCCAAAAAATCGTGTGGGGAACAATGGGCGCCCTTTTGCAAGGCATTTAAATGATCCTTTTCGATCGAAGGACTCAACAATTTCAAGCTCCCATCATATCAATGTTCGAAACGATCAAAACAATAAATGTCACCTTCCTTAAAAAAGAACGGGACATGTTCCGATCCAACAACATGATACATACCGGGTCCACCTCCTTTTCGGGTAGCGCGAAAGACACGGACCCCGGGAGGGAAGATGAAATAACAAAGGTAAGACTTCTCAATTTTTAGCAAACAACTTCTCAACCTGCCATTAGACCAGATAAGACTAAACGAACCGAATGGAAGCACAAAATTTCTCAACCGTCCAGCAATAGACCACTTCGGAAGATCAGGAAGAATAGACAATGTCAACTCATCCATGCGAATTAAAGCGTCAGTAAGAGCCTTTCCAAAATAAGAGAAAATCTGAAGTGGACTACCATACCCCTCAAAAAATGGACCATTACCATAGAAGCGTTGATCTTTCCAGAAAGGCACCATAGTCGCTGAAAAGTGATACTTCCAAACATAAGGGAAATCTAAATGGAGTAATTCTTTATTAGAAATATTACATTTCACTGACTGGTTTACTTCATTAGGGACAAGATTAGAAATAGCATACAAGCAAGGGAAGATATCTTCTGGAGCACATTTCCTATCAAAAAAATGAAAACATTTCTTCTTGTGAGAGCCAAATGTAAGTCTCGGAATGACAATATTTGAACAATCAGAAATTGTCTTATGACCTAATCGGAAAGCCCCATCAATGGAAATTTCAATTGCATCACCTCTTGTCAATGTTGCAATTTGTGCTCCCGAATTGGAACTAATACAAAGCGACTTGCCTCTCACAAAAGAAAAAAGGCAACTCAGATGAGTCTGATGCATTTGAAGAAATAAAACAGAAACATTCTTATTAGATTGTAATGTAATAATAATTCTTTGCCGATCCCAATCGCATTCCACACGAAAGGTGTCTATCTTGTGTGTGAAATTCAGAGCCCAAGTACAAATCTCACAAGATTCACTATTACGAATGTCAAAAAAAGAAATAAGCGTCGGGAAAACACGTACAACGAAAAATGTACGAGGTATCCAATACATACATCCCACCTGCTCGCTAACAGCCATGTAGGAAAGAAAAACAGGAACAGAAAAAGCTATCATGAACGAATCAAGGAGATAAAAAGTCCACTCATGGTGAGAAGAATTTCAAAATAAGGCAAGTGGCAAGATTGAACTACAGTAAATAATATATTTT
>NZ_PPEU01000067.1:0-4118 GCF_003056015.1 Candidatus Similichlamydia epinepheli
CGGAGAAAATTCACAAATAGCACAAATACTTGTTGAGCATCGCAACAAGAAACTATACGCAACTGCTGTTATCTCGCTTGAGCTCTCTGCCCATTGTGCAAGCGACAAAAAAAATCTTTATCAAAAGCAAACATCACTTATCTCATTTTTACAAAAACACAAAATTGGACATGCCATCGCCAATACGTCTATAGGATTCGAAGAATCGATCGAAGATATGATAGAAAGAATTCTTCTTGTTTCTCCTGATATTATTATCTTCCATGATCTTAATCCTATCTCTCTATCTATCGCAGAACGTATCGAAGGGCCTAAAAAACTTTTACTTACAAAAGCCGTAGAAAAGGGAATAAAACTGCCATTTGACAAAATCATAGCTAGATTCGGGAAAGAAGAAGGAAACGTACGTATTCTCATGCCTCCTCCACTTCACCATTTGGGAAAGAACCTCATAGGTAATGTAATTAACAAAGATGAGCAACCATTAAATTTTAACTTTTTAGCCTCAACCTTCATTAGTGAACCTAGATTGACCTGTCACAAATACTTTGGGCCCTTTTTGAATGAGGTGTTAAAGAAATGCCCAAATCTTCACCTCGCAATTTTTGGATCTCCCCCTAGAAAAGAATTAATTCATTTCTTTGACTCAGAGCAATGGGAAAAACGAGTTCATTTTCCTAAAAATAAAAAAGAGCAAGATGAACTACTTAATTTGACTCATATATATCTAAATCCATTTCCAATAGGGTCCCAAGAAGAAGCTCTCCCATTTCTAATGAATGGACAGCCAATATTCCAACTTGAACCTGAAAAGATTTGGCATACAAGACAAATATCAGCTCAGTCATTGGGTCAAAAGGAAACTATTTTCAGCTCTACTAAACAATATATGCAAAAAATTCAGGAAGTATACGAAAACCCTAGAAAGCTTTTTCAAATTGCAAAAAAATCTCTACTAAAAAGCTTTATTATTCATGAACCTGCCTGGTATACGTTACAATTCGATATAGAAATACAAAAACTGCTCTCTTTTAACTAACTTTGAATCCATCCTTCCCTAATCCCCCAGAGACGACGAACCTTTTTTTCCTTCTTCTTAGAAATTGGAGACATGCACAATTTCATCTGTTCACGAACCATCCCAATCTCACGGAAACACAAAAAAACCTTTTTACGATTATCCTCTATCCTTTGCCAATCTTCATGAGAAAAATTTGATGGATTATTAACGTAAGAAGCAAACTCTTCTAAACTCATCCCGTACTTTCTGCTTATATCTTCAGATTTTTCTTTCATCTGTGTCATTGCCTCACGAAGAGATTTCCATACGGACAACGTTTTGTCCGTTTCTTCTAGACATATTTCTCCAGGAGTTCTTTCTGATCGACACTTCTTTTTATACATATCTCTTACATCACCCTTTATTCATTGGTCAGTGACCTATTCAATAGAAATACATAAAGAAATAAATTTTTTTATATAAATAAGGGCAAGTCAAGAATGAAATATTGACTGTATTCTTTTAGAATTAGGCATGACTTGTTACAATGTTTCTCTCCAGTACCCTTAGGGTTTGAGCGGAAGCCACTATGAACTACCTCGAAGAATTTCGTTCCAGGATCAAGGAAAACAACATATGGGATCTCATGCAACTGTGGGAAGAGTACTGTTGCTGTGATGTGATCGACTCTGACGAGTTAAAGAAAATACTTTCTTTAATACAGCGTTCTTCAATTGACAAAGAGTTTGGTCAGTATGTGGAAACAGCACTTCCTCTTTGGGAGCAAGTCAAAAACAATCAAGATAAGAATGAAGCAGAAATTGTCAATTTGATATTTGACATCCAGTCAACAAACAGTGAAGTGTTTGGGAATCTTGCTGTTAAAATTTTGTTTGAAAGGTATGGAGAAGAGATCGACTTTGAGTCGAATCTTGGAATTGTACAACTGAAACCTATGAAGGATTTTCGTGGTGCTCTTAGGAATTTCGAGTTATTAAGGCATCTTAAGAAGGGCCATTTCGTATACCACAAAGCCGGTTGGGGTGTTGGAGAGATATTAGATACATCTTCTGTTTGCGAGCAGGCATCTATTGAATTCGAAAATGTTTCTGGAGTTAAGCAAGTTACTTTTGGGAACGCTTTTCGTACTCTGCTTCCGATATCTAAAACTCATTTTCTAGCCAGAAGGTTTGGGGATGCAGATGCCTTTGAAAAAGAGGCAAAAGAGAACCCTGTAGAAGTTATTTATCTTCTTCTAAATGACCTTGGGGATAAGACTGCCTTAGGTATCAAGGACGAGCTATGCGAATTAATCATTCCGCAATCTGGCTGGAGCTCTTGGTGGCAAACTGCTAGAAGTAAACTAAAACGTGATGAAAGAATTGAATTTCCAGCTAATTCACATGGTCATTTCAAGATCCGGAAACAGAATAAATCACGTGAAGAGCTTCTATGGGAAGATCTAGAAGGGGCAAGCGTTGTTAATGTTTTATCTGGAATTTATTCGTTTGTGCGTGATTTCCCTGATAGAGCTAACCAAGCGAATGTTAAAGATTCATTAATTAAGAAATTGGAAAAAGTTCTTGAAGAGAACAACTTAAGCTCATCTCTTCGTTTTGAGTTGATGATTCTGATTTGTGATCTAAAAAATTCACTATGTGAAGAAGAGATGAAAAAGGTTGTTTTAGAGACAGAGGATATTCTCTCCTTTTTTTCTAAAATGTCTATTACCTCTTTTAGAAAAAGATTTTTACTTGCGATTGTTGAACATCATCAAAGTTGGCCCAAGATATTTTCTGAACTTTTTCTTAAGTTTTCTCCTAACAGTCACAGAGAATTTTTGCTTAAACAGCTTATCTTGTCTGGAAACGTAAGTTCTGCACTGGATTGTGTTAATTCAATGACATCTAAACCTCAAGAGTTCCCCGAAGCTCTAGTATGGTTTTTCCAGAAGGCTGTTAACGAACCGCTTTCCTTCTTAGACAAGGGCAAATTATGTAATCTCCTGGAGGCTATTTTAGTCCTCTTGCATCAAATTGAGAACCTTTCAACACACCGTGAACTAACAAGAAAAATCCACTCTGTTTTGACAAGTAATCGTTACATGACGATTCGTAAGGTCATTGATCAGACTTCTATTGAATTTATGAAAGAGTTCCTCCTTTTAGTCAGTAAATGCAACACATTTTCTTCACACGACTTACACATAATTCAGTCATTGGCAGAAGTTGTTCATCCTGAGATGAAAGAGTTTAAAAAATTGAATCAAAACTTTACTGTTCAAGAGGACACTATCTGGACAACCGATGTTGGTATGGATTTTGTAAAACAAAAAATTAACAAACTCTACTCTGAGATTTTGAAGTCTGCTAATGAGATAGAGGATGCCAGAGCTTTAGGAGATTTAAGGGAAAACTCTGAGTTCAAATTTGCGTTAGAAAGAAGAGGACAACTTCAGAGTGAACTGAGGTTTCTTTTAGACCAGGTCAAGAGGGCAAAAATAATTTCGCCTGACAATGTTTCTAAAGATAGCGTTCAGATTGGTTGTGAGGTTCGACTAGCCCCGGATGACATCCAAGACGAGAATATTTCTTATTCAATATTAGGGCCTTGGGACGCAGATGCCGGTCAATGTATTATTTCTCACCAGTCCAAAATTGCTCAGAAGCTTCTGGGCAAAAGAATTGGAGAAAGTGTAGAACTAAATGGTCGTCATTTCACTCTAAAATCTATTTGTATAGCAAAGGCCCTTGCCTGATAGAAGGTATGCATGCGCTATCTCATAGATGGGCATAATTGGTTCTTTGCAAAGAAAAACTTTTCCTGTGGATTATTCCCAAGGGAACATCAACGTTTTCTTAAAAAACTGAAATGGCTTCTCTCGCACGTTAATGGAGATTGTTTCATTGTTTTCGATGGAGGGAAACATAGCAACCATCTCTTTCAGAGTCAAATCGACAACATTCGCATAATATACACTGGCAATAAGCAAAGTGCAGACGAGCACATTTTAGAAATCTTATCTTTTCGACGAAAGAAAGACCATTCTACTCTTGTCTCTTCTGATTTTGGTCTGGTGAGAAATAATACATTGACCGGCATCTGCGTCCCAAGGCCC
>NZ_PPEU01000068.1:0-4047 GCF_003056015.1 Candidatus Similichlamydia epinepheli
ACTTGAAAGGAGACGAGTCCTTAGGGGCGCAAATTGTTGAGAATGCAGCAGAGTGTCTTATTAAGCAACTTGCTGAGAACAGTGGCGTGAACGGTGACGTAGTCATTTCTTCCGTTTTGGAATCCGGGAAAAGTACAATTGGTTTCAACGTTATTACTCGTAGTGTAGAAGACTTTGAAAAAGCGCAAATAGTCGAGCCGACTGAAGTGGTAATAGAGTCATTAACTCATGCAGCTTCTGCAGCTTCTATGGTGATCCTTTCTGAAGCGCTTGTCGTTGAGGTTCCACTAAAATGTGATAAGGGTTCGTCACATCATTCAGCAGCAATGTAATTTAAAAATTTCTTTCAGGGCTCGTGTGTCGTTTGTCTTTTTCTTTTCCGCGTGCCCTGCTCATTATCCAATTTATGTTGCTGTTTTTTGTCATCTGGAAGCCAAGTGACAAATCTTTTCCTCCTGTTAGTTTAGTTCTTGATTCTGATTCTCCCCTATCTTCGTCTCTCTTTTCTTCTTTACTACTCGCCTCAAAAGAAATTTATATAGAGCTTTTTCGTTTAACAGACCCTCAAATACTCCCTCTTTTCTACGAAAAAAAGAAGTTAGGAATCGACATTGCCATTTTTTTAGATTCAAAATGCAAAAAAGACAAGCGAATCAGAGATTTAAGTAATTTCTTAACTATAAAATACGAAACTCCCCATCGACTGATGCACAGAAAACTTGTTGTAATTGATCAAAAAATTTCTTGGATTGGTTCCTTCAACTTTACTAGGACTGGTTTCTATTTGCAAAAAAACGCGATGTTAAGAATTGAAAACGAAGATGTTGCTCTGTTCCTGCGCAATCCAAACTCTCCAAAATTTGCCAGTTTCTCTATTGAAGGTACGTTAATCCAAATTTGGAAACTGCCTCCGGCAAAGGAAGCTTTAAATATGATTCGTCGTTCGATTCAAGAAGCCAACAACTCCATACAAGTTGCTCTTTTTGCCTTCTCTCATGTTTTATTGGTTAATGATTTGATTGAAGCTCACAATCGCGGTGTAGATGTTAAAGTTATTCTGGATCGAGGACAGAGCATGGGTAGTTCTAAGAAAGCAATTCTAAATCTACTTAGAGCAGGTGTCTCTTTGTTTTTATATGGAGGCATCCAGGACCTTCATCATAAATTTGCTTTGATTGATCAGAAAACCTTATTTTTAGGATCTTGTAACTGGAGCAAGAGCGCTTTTTCTTCTAACAAAGAGTTGCTTACAAAGCTTGTAATAGAGGATGGTCCCCTAAAAAACAAAGTGAATTCCTTATGGGAAGGTTGTTTTTCACAAGCTACTCCCATTGTTTGTTAATTCAAGCAATTTTCTTTTCAAAACTTCCCATAATGGTGAGCTTGTAGGCCAATTCATATCTATGAATATTGGATTGAAAGATGAATCAAAAGCTTTTTTAAGAACCGAATAAAATGTAGCCATGACACCTTCTATTGAGGAATCACTTCCCAACAAAATTTTATTATTCCATTGATAAGATCGGTTAGAGAATCCAATCAATACCCCCCCTTCTTTTTTGCTTTTTCGTGGATCAATCCAGAAGACTTTTTTACACATTTTTCTTTTGGAAAGAGAAGGTTTTTTCAAAAATGTTTCATCACAAACTGAGCAAATCTCCTCCAGTGGCAGAAGACCCTCCCTAACAACTTCAACAAAATCAGAACTGAATTTCAATACTGTTGATTCTATTCCTATCGTTCGATTAGTTCCAAAATCTAGACACGGAAAATCTTTCCCAAAAATGTTTTCTACTTCTTCAAAAGAAACTGAAGGAAATGCTCCAGAAAGGTTAGCTGAAGAGACCAATAAATCACCTGTTTCATACAAAAAAGTTTGTAATTCAATGTGACGAGGGACACGAAACCCATCAAATTTTCTAGAAGGATCTTCTATTGACTCTGATATAGGAAGAAGCATAGTGCAAGGTCCAGGCCACCACATATCACAACAATATCGAAAAGCACTTGGCAAATATATTGACTTTCGCAGAAAATCCCCGTCTTTTGGCCTACATGGTAACAAGGTTACAAACGGCTTACTTATTGGGCGTCCTTTAATGGAAAGGAGCCGTCTGCGAGCGTTTTCTTTGTCAGCCCGAACTGCCAGACCGAATACGGTATCAGTTGGAAGTGCTATAACCTCTCCTGAATCTAGTCTCTTTTTGGCTTCTTCTTTCCCTATTCTCATTTTGGGGCCGTTGCAATTTGGTTGTTGGCATGAAGGTATAAATTTCGCGAGGTAGTTTATGGATTTTTCAGCCATTTTGGCAAGAAGCGTTCAACTATTTTTTTTGTTAGGTCCTCTATCTAGCGCTCCATGTGTGGTTGCGATTACCAGCAAAATGTCAAAAAGAGATGGTATTATCCTTGTTTTTCGTGAATGTTTGTTTGCAGGGTTGCTTTGTATCCTTTTCAATCATGGAGGTGCAGCTGCATTGGCTAATCTTGGAATTTCGATCCATGCTTTAAGACTAGCTGGTGGAATTTTGCTTTGTTTTTCAGGTCTTGAATTTTTAGGCATTAGGGATGGGGCATCTAGTGATGTACGTCCAGATAAGGCTTTTTTAGTGCCAATTGGGTGTCCTATGCTTGCAGGTCCTGGGACTTTGTTTACTATCGCTACATTCCTTCCAGAAGAGGCAATGATTACAGACCTTTCGTGTTTATTAGTGATAATGGCATCGATCATCATTCTTCTTGGATTTCAGGCCAAAGCTCGTGTATTTCCGAAACTCATTTTGCTTCTCCTAGAGCGTTTGTCTGGCCTTTTCATAATGGGACTAAGTTCTCAAATGATGCTGAAAGGTCTTTGGAGTTTTTCTGATCCTTTTTAAAACTATTACCTGGCTTTGGAGTAATGACATATGGCTTGGGGAACTGGATGTTGGTGTGGAAGTGGAAAAAAATGGAACAGATGTCACTTCCCTGTAGTAGATCCAAAATCCGACTTTAAAACAGTTTCCCAAATTTATAAAAAAACTTGGCGAGTAATAATCAAAAACAAACAGCAAATAGACGGGATTAGAAAAGCATGCTTAATTGCCTCTCGGATTCTTGATTGCCTTTGCAAAGAAGCCAAAGAGGGAGTTTCTCTATTGGAGCTTGACGCCATTTCTAAAGAACTGCATGCGAAATTTGGTGTTCGTGCGGCCCCATTTGGGTACGGATCTCCCCCATTTCCGGCTTCTATTTGTACTTCCTTAAATGAAGTTATCTGCCATGGAATACCGGATTCATATGTCTTAAAGAAGGGAGACATACTGAACATTGACGTAACTGTAATATGGAATGGTTATTATGGCGATACAAGCAGAATGGTCTGCATAGAACCTATAAGTGAAAGTAAACGTTCTCTTGTTGACACATGTTTGGAGGCAATGAAATGTGGTATAGAAGTAGTGAAGCCAGGAAACAAAGTTTCAGATATAGGACTAGCCATAACTTCTTTGTCTGAAGAATATGGTTATTCAGTGGTTGATGCATTTGTTGGTCACGGTACAGGCATTCACTTCCACGAAGCTCCAAATATATTTCATTCATTAAACGACATTCACATTCCGTTTTATCCTGGAATGACGTTCACTATAGAACCTATGTTGAATTTAGGCGTAAAAGATGGGATAACCGATTTGAACAACGGGTGGACCGTTCGAACAACAGATGGTCTTCCTAGTGCTCAATGGGAACACACCATTCTCGTTACCGAGACTGGTTATGAAATATTAACACACTACCCATGACATCCTTCTTCTAATTCCCATAGGCGTTCCCGTGCATTATCCAGTACAAAAGCTAAAATTTCCGGATCTCCATAAGAGGACATATTTATAGAAAGCTTGCCGTCTGATCCATCAGAGCATGTAACGAACACATACCACTCTTTTCCTTGGCCATGAGCAAAGTTGAGACCTTTCTCATTGGGACAGAGTTGATTTGTACAAAGAAATGTCTTTCCCTATTCTCATTTTGGGGCCGTTGCAATTTGGTTGTTGGCACGAACACCAA
>NZ_PPEU01000069.1:0-3971 GCF_003056015.1 Candidatus Similichlamydia epinepheli
TTTCTGAAGATTTTCTAGAATTTGGATCAACGGCTTCCCCCTTGACCTTCTGCTGCATTCTGTTATTTGCCAACATCTAAGCCAATAACAACGACCAAAATTCGTAAATACAAGTAAATGGTCATGCAACATAGCGACAACGATATCCTTCAGGGACTCACTCTCATTTCTTAATTGTAATCCAGATACACCTTGTCCACCTCTACGTTGTTGGCGAAATATAGCAATGGGCATTCTTTTCAAATAATCATCAGTTGATACGGTTACAACAACTGGTGTGTTCGGTAAAAGATCCTCGTTACCAATTTCTTCACAAACAGCAACGATTTCCGTGCGTCTAGGAGATGTCTCCAACTTCTCAAGTTGAATTAATTCTTCTTTGATAAGTTCTTTTACAGCATCGTTACTAGAAAGGAGATGTTTGAAAGTGAAAATTCTCTTTAAAAGAGAGTCGTGTTCAGAATAAATCTTCTCTTTTTCTAAATTAGTCAATTGATAAAGACGAAGATCTAAAATAGCTTGAGCCTGTCTCTTAGAAAGTTGCAACAATTCAGAAACAATCTGCAAAGCACTTTCTTTATCTTTGCTGCCCTTAATAACATTAATGACCTCATCCAAGCGCTCAATGACTTTGATATACCCTTCCAAAAGATGAGCACGCTCTTCTGCCTTGCCAAGCTCGAAACGACTTCTACGTCGAATGACATCAATCCTATGTTCAATCCAGCACTGAATAATTTCACGAATTCCAAGAGTTCGTGGCATCCCACGATCAAGTACTAATAAGTTACATCCAAATGTAGATTGCATATCTGTCAATTTCCACAATTGATTCAATACAACTTCCGGAGGCTCTCCTTTTTTCAGCTCAATTACAACACGGATTCCATCCTTATCCGATTCGTCTCTAATATCAGAAATTGCTGGAACTTGTTTCTCTTCAACCAAATTTGCAATCTGCTCAACAAGCCTGGACTTATTAACTCCATACGGAATCTGATCCACGATAATGGATGCACGATCATTGCCAAATTCTTCAAAATGAGTGCTCGCACGAAGGACAATTTTTCCACGCCCTCTTTCATAGGTCAGATGAATTCCTTCTTGCCCACATATTAGTCCTCCTGTTGGAAAATCAGGACCAGGCATAACTTCAAGAATTTCTTCAAGAGGAACTGAAACAGATTTCTCAAGCACTAAACGAGCTGCACGAGCAAGTTCTCCAAGATGGTGAGGAGGTATGTTAGTCGCCATTCCTACTGCAATTCCGGAACTGCCATTTGCAAGTAAATTCGGAAGCTTAGCAGGCAATACAGAAGGCTCATGAGTTGTTTCATCGTAATTCGGAAGCATGTCAACAGTCTGCTTGTCCAAATCTTCCATTAAAAGAAGGGCAAATGGAGTCATACGAGCTTCTGTATAACGCATGGCAGCAGGAGCATCTCCATCAATCGATCCGAAGTTGCCCTGACCATCAATCAGGCGGTAACGCATAGACCAAGGTTGCGCCATTCGAACCAAAGTTGGATAAATAACTTGTTCACCATGAGGGTGATAGTCTCCTGATGTATCACCAGAAATTTTAGCACATTTTCTGTGCTTACTAGATGGACCAAGAGATAGCTGCTTCATGGCATACAATATTCTACGTTGAGACGGCTTCAACCCATCACGCACATCAGGAAGAGCACGAGAAATAATCACCGACATCGAATAACGCATATAGTTCTCTCGCAACTCGTCTTCGAGGCTATTCAGAACAATCGATTCGTCTTTATTTTCTGTTGCCACAGGAGCCTCCAATTAGAATTGCGTCAAACATCCAAATTTCTAACAGCAAGAGCATGTTTCTCAATAAATGCGCGTCTAGGAGGAACCTCCTCTCCCATCAAAACATCAAACATCAATTCTGTATCTTCTACATCTCGGATCGATACTTGAATCAAAGTCCTTTTTGCTGGATCCATGGTAGTTTCCCACAATTGATCTGCGTTCATTTCACCTAGACCTTTGTATCTCTGAACAGTAACGCTACGACGCCCAGCATCCTTCAACTTATCCAAAAGAGACTTCAGAGAATAAACAGGGAATGTTTCCTGCAAAACTTTCAAATTGAAAATACTCCCTTTGTCTAGCAAAAAATGACACACACTTAAGGAAAATTTTTCAAGGCGCTTTTGAAGCTTTGACAAAGTTGAAAGGTGCAACCTCGAGACTTCTTCATTATTTTGTAGAGGCACTTCATCATCTCCATAGGAAAAAGAAATTTTGCCAAGTGAATCAACCACCGCTGTTCTAGGTATAGTTCCACTATCATCAATTTCTTTAAGAAGACTTAAAAAAGGGACAGCCTCTTTTTCACAAGAAAAAGCAAACTGCTCTAATTCTAAGCACACATCAACAAGATTTTTCTTTTCAGAATTATTAAGGATTTGCCCATCTGATGCATTCAGAGTCACTTCGTTTAAAGAAAAATCAATCAAAGATCGACTCATTTCATTTTCAGAATGAATATATTGAAACTTTTTTTGACGACTCATTCGAAATAAAGGGGGAAGAGCAATGTAAATATGACCAAGCTCGAAAAGAGGGCGCATATATCGATAAAAGAAAGTGAGCAGCAAGGTACGAATATGTGATCCGTCTACATCCGCATCTGTCATAATGATAATTTTTTTGTAGCGCAAACGTGATATGTTGAATGACTCTCCACCAATTCCACATCCTAAAGACGCTATAAGAGCACGCACTTCCTGGTTTTGCAAAACTTTATCAAGCTTTGCTTTCTCTACATTAAGAATCTTACCTCTTATAGGCAAAATGGCCTGAAAACGACGGTCACGACCCATTTTGGCAGAACCACCAGCTGAATCACCTTCAACAATATAGATTTCACAAAGATCTGGATCACGCTCTTGACAGTCGATCAATTTTCCAGGAAGACGAGCACTGTCAAGAGCAGATTTTCTTAGAACCAGATCTCTCGCCTTTCTCGCAGCATCACGAGCTTGTGCAGATAAAATTGCCTTCTCACAAATTTGCCTTGCAGCCGAAGGATTTTCTTCCAAAAAACTGGTTAACCAGTCTCCAGTCAATTGCTGAACAAAAGATCCAACCTCAACACTGCTTAGCCGTTGCTTTGTTTGACCTTCGAATTGAGGGTTCGGCAATTTAACTGAAATTACTGCAGTAAGTCCCTCTCTAGCATCATCTCCTGAGACAGAATACTTCTCAAACTTGGAAATGCCAGATCGTTTCATCCAACCATTTAAAACACGAGTAAGAGCAGTACAAAATCCAGTTACATGACTGCCACCTTGCTTAGTACAAATATTATTTGCGTAAGAAACAATTAATTCTGAACAAGAAACATTCCAACGCAAAGCTATTACTACTTGAATAGAACCATTTTCTGTTTCTCTTGTCCCTGAAAAAACAAGTGGTGAATCAAAAACAGGTGACTTTCCGGCTTCCAAAAAAGAAACAAACTCATCCAACCCCCCTTCATAAAGAAAGGTAAGTCTTTCGTCCCTTCTCTCATCAAAAAAATCTATTTTAACTCCACCATTCAAAAAGGCCAATTCTCTAATTCTTTTGAGAACAATGTTGTGATCATACTCACAACAAGAAAAAATGGACTTATCTGGCCAGAAAGATATTTTCGTTCCGTGCGAGACTGATGAACCAACTACACAAAGCTCAGACGTGGGAACTCCCTTCGAGAAGGTCATTTCGTAAGTTTTTTTGTCTCGAGACACCCTAACAAGGAATTCTTCCGAAAGAGCATTAACGCAGGAAATCCCTACTCCATGTAGTCCTCCAGATACTTTATAAGAGTTGTAATCAAACTTTCCACCAGCATGCAAAACAGTCAGAACAACTTCTAAAGCCGATACAGAATGTCCTCTTTTTTTAGATTCTCGTTCATGAGTATCAACAGGAATACCACGACCGTTATCTTCAACGATCAC
>NZ_PPEU01000070.1:0-3795 GCF_003056015.1 Candidatus Similichlamydia epinepheli
ATCGTTTTTGTACAGCGAGGGGTTGTCGATGTGAGTATTTTTTTTTGTAAAAAAAGCGGCTGTGGCAGTTTGAACTCTATTAAGATCATCTTTAATAGCATTTGGTCGATCATGGTTTACCAAACGAAGAATCGCCTCTTCAGATAGGTCGCCTGACTTTTCCCTTATACAATCAGCTCTGAACTGAAAAGAAGCAGAAACACCAATAAGAAAGAAATTTTTTTTGTAAATATGCCTCATGAGTGCGATTTCTTGTGGATGTCCAAAGGATCGCAGAACAATGACGTGTTTACCAAGTATAGATTTTCGCAATTGTCTAATTTTGTTAATGAACAGCAATGATAAGACTTCTGGAGATTTAGTTTCTAATCTCAATAGGTCACCAGCAAATTCCATAAATTGTTTGCTGTCTAGATTTTTCCATTCCTCAGGGCCAAGGTTTCTATCTTGAAGTTCTGCTAATAGTTTTGATGCTCGTATTCGTGAACAAGCAAATCCTTTGTCTTCGAAAAAAGAAATAATTTTTTCTTCCAATGGTTTAAATGGAATGCCGACTTGGGCTGTTAGACCGATAACAATTTCATCCAACGAAAATAATGGCAGGGTCATGAACTCTCTTTTCAAAAAATTTATTTAAAAATCTTGTTAGATGTGAAAATAACTCCAACAGCATGCTTGTTGAATTTTGTACTTTCTCTTGCAGTGTATTGTAGTTCCAAATAAATCTCTGAAAACCAGTATAAAATGAATTCTTGTTTAGGAATGATCACAGGTTCCCATATCTTTTTATGGGTATATTTATATTTTAAATATAAGGTCTTGTTTTGTTTGTTAACGAAGTTCCCTCTAGAGGGGATCATGGCCTGATGTTTGTGTAACTATGTTGGATCAAGAATCCGATAAAATTATATAGTTTTTTTCATAATTAACCCATTTTTATGTGAGAGTTAATGGATGTTATTAGTTTCCGTTTTCTTAGAATGACAGAAAATAATTTCAATCTCAACTTATCGTAATTTCCATTTTGGGAGCGGAATGAATGGTAGATCGATTGAGAGGTGTAATAGCAATAGATAGAGATATTTTGTTGTCTCAAGCAATTGAAGGAGAACAAACAGACAAAAAAATAGCTCTTTTTTCTCAAAATTTCTTTTCTCGGAAGAAGGAATCTTTGTTTTCACTTCCACGTAATTTTAGTCGTACTGCTACCCTTGTTGGCACATCATCGAATAAAAAAATTGAGACTATGTACACAACCGCCTTGAGATCTTTCGCTTCTTCGGTTTCCCGCTTGAATGAAGTGTCTATTGTTAGTCAGCTAGATGTAAATCCGGATACGTTTGCGTATGCAGTTGTTTGGAAGGACAATCAAACTTTATTTGAAGGAAGTTGGGGTAAAGATGGAAGCGGTGATGCCATTGATTCAGGATCTATTTTTAGAATAGGTTCCCTTTCTAAACATATCGTTGCCGACATGTTCTTTAATTTAGGAAATGAAAAAGGGATTAAGTGGTCTCAGAGATTGAGCGATTTTTTCCCGGATAATTTTCCGCCTTCTTTTCAGGAGGTTACACTTTTTCATCTTTTTAATCATCAATCTGGGTTGCCTTCATATGATGAAGATCAAAGTCCTAGCACTGTGCTATCAGAAACACTTTTTAAAAAGGGTGTACAAAATGAATTGCAGTTTTCTCCTGGAAATTATTTTTTTTATTCAAACTATGGATACGCGATCATTGGTCGTTTTTTTGAACAAATTTTAGGTTCGTCATTTGAAGATGAAGTGCGTAAGCATTCCAAGAAAATGAGTCTCTTTTCCACAGGCTATTTGAGCCAGCAGCAAGAACAAAAGTGGGTCGTTGGCCATAAGAAGTCTTCTTCACATGAAGTTATTTATGAAGCTGGTCAATCACTTCATCAAACAAAGGCATTCTCTGCTGCCGGACTTTACAGTTGTGCTAGAGATTTGCGAAATTGGTATACTCTTTTCCTGTCAGGCGATTTAGGATATTCTCCTTCATTCTTGTTTAAAAATGTCGAAGCTAAAGTGAGATTTTTGTCTAATCCAGCTGAAAATATATCTTATCATTCTGGCTTTTTTCTGAATGATCCGTACCTGGAGCATACTGGGTTTTTTCCAGGCTATCTTTCACAGGTTGTTTTGAATTCGGTTGAGAGAGCTGGAATTCTCATTTTATGCGGAAATCAAGATGCAGATATCATTTCTATGAAAAAAGAACTTCAGTTTCAATTTAAAGACCTTTTCAATGGATGAAATATTTAAAGGAAATTTTCGTATTGATTTTCTATGCAAGACACTTTCAATTTTTATATTTTGATTCAGGTAGATATTTCTTCGACATCTTCTCTTGCATGGAACAGACTCATTGAAGATGCTAGATCGCATGTTGAAGATGGCAAGAGAATTTTTTGGGAATTGCAGTACGAAGTTTGGAATGATGCCCCTTTCAATGAAGCAAGAGTGTCAGCTATTCGACTTGCTTTCGAGTCCTTTCTCGATGTGGCACTTCCTAATTTTTTGAAAGAAACAGCCGGATTCATCTTTTATAACGGCAGTTATAACTCATTTCTTAAACATAAAAGTTACTCAGAAATATTTGCTACGTTAGACCTTGTATTG
The DNA here is from genome assembly GCF_003056015.1 of Candidatus Similichlamydia epinepheli. Lineage (NCBI taxonomy): Bacteria > Pseudomonadati > Chlamydiota > Chlamydiia > Parachlamydiales > Candidatus Parilichlamydiaceae > Candidatus Similichlamydia > Candidatus Similichlamydia epinepheli. The sequence goes on from NZ_PPEU01000070.1 coordinate 2,642, forward strand.
CCACAAGAATTGGAAAGATGGTTTCTATTGAAACATAACAAAGAAAGACTTGTAGATCGACTGATTAGCTTCTCTGAGCTGGAGACATTCCCTCGAATGAACATTCTCTTAGAAGGGGAATGGTCTACGGCTCCTTTTTTGCGGTTCCAAAACGGAAAAATTTTCGCCTCCTCTGAGCCGTCCACTACTGGAGTATGTATATCTCGAGAGGCCATCTCAGATGAAAATGTCTGCAACCGCATAATTCGCTATCTTCAGAGCTCTGGTTCTGTATGGTCTGTAAGGTTGATTCAGGAGAGGTTTTTAAATGAACAGTGGGATCTTTTGAATCAACTAGTTTTGTTCAATGATTCCCCCCATTTACAACGTTACTTGGAGGGATTTCAGGCGGCTGGAGGAGTTGTGAAAAATTATTAGCAACTAATCCTCTCCAAAATGATCTGACGAACTACTTCTGGATCGGCCTGTTTATAAGAAGCCATAACCTTACCAACCAGAAAGTTCAAAGCCCTTGCTTTGCCATTCTTGTAATCTGAGATAGAGCTTTGGTTGCTTTCTAGCGTTGAGAAAACAAGCTCCTCTAGTTCTGTTTTATTGTGTAACAAACCAAGAGAGGGGTCTTCCTTAAGGATCCTTGAAGGGTCAAGCCCAGTTTTAATCATGCTAGAGGCCACAATCTTAGCATTTTTTCCAGACAAAGTTTTAGAGTTAATGAGATTAACTAACTCTGCGACTTGTTGAGCCTCGATTCCAGATTGATAGACTGGGAATCCAAGTTGTCCTGGAAATTCAACGATGATCCAATTTGCTAGTTGTTGAAAATGAGAGGATGATTTTGTTGCTTCTTCGAAGAAACGAAAAATTTCTGAATCGGCAACCATAACACGAGACACTTCTGAATTTAGGCAATACTTTTCCGCAATTTTTCTGCGCCTTTCCTTAGGCAACTCTGGCATATTCGATTTGATATGCTGAATTAGCTCAAGTGACACTTGATATGCTGGAAGATCTGGTTCCGGGAAATATCTGACTGCGATATGGAAAAGGGCCAGCTGCGCATTGACGCGAATTTATCAGTTAGAAAAGAGGGTGAATCTTTACGGCCGAAGTGTGAAATTAAAAACCTAAACTCGATTAGCATGTTGACAAAAGCG
>NZ_PPEU01000071.1:0-3650 GCF_003056015.1 Candidatus Similichlamydia epinepheli
AAATATTGGATCCGTGTAGGATCGCACAGGATTTCTGTTCTTAGGCAGCACAATCATTTTCTTCTTGATGAGCAACGTATTGAATGGGACGACCAAGTTTGGTTATCTTGGTCTGCAGATGACGGATATATTTTAGAAGGTATGCAAGACGAAGATGGGATATAGATGTGGACAAGATTCATTCCAAAAAAAGAGGAATATACGAATTAGTTGGATTTGCTCCAGTTTTGATATGGAATGGGATTTTTTTTATCATTCCACTTTTGACAGTTGTATGGGTGTCTTTTCATAGATCTGATATTTATGGGGGAATACTCCCCGGATGGACGATATCTACATTTATTGAAGCTTTTCAAACCCCTAATTTTCTTACTATTCTCATTCGCACTATTGTAATCAGTGCAATATGTTGTCTTATCTCAGTTGGCTTGGCAATCCCAACAGGTTACTACATTGCAACTCTACCTCGACAAAAAAGACTTAGGGTTATCTTCTTGATCATGAGCGTATTCTGGACAAGTTTTCTTCTTCGTATATTTTGTTGGAAAATACTTCTACATCCAGAAGGATTTTTTAAATCTGTTCTTGTTCACTTAAGGATTGTTTCTCCAGAGAGTGTACTTCTTTATTCCAAAGGCGCTGTTTTATTAACAATGATCCATGTTTCAATTCCATTTGCAATACTTCCAATTTATTCTGCGGCAGATCGTTTTGACTTTTCATTAATGGAAGCAGCGTCTGATTTAGGTGCATCCACAATTTATTCGTTTCTAAATGTTTTTGTCCCTGGCATTCGATTAGGCGTATTACAATCTCTTGTAGCTGTTTTTCTTCAGACCATTAGTTCTTATACATTTTCAGGTTTGTTAGGTGGCACATCATGCGAGATGATCGGCAACAAAATAGTTCGTCTCATTCTTTTACAACGCGACTTGCCAAGTGGATCAGCAGTTTCATTAATTAGTTCTTTCGTGGCAATTTTTTGCACGATTCTTTTTTATAAGTTATTCAACTGCTCTCATAAAAAAAGGAATTCTTAAACGTGCCAATGAAAAAATGCGTTCGCATTATCGCATGGAGCGTTATTGGCTTTTGCTATGCTCCTATTTTTGTTCTTCTGGTCAACTCATTTAATGTTTGTCGCTCCGGAGCAGAATGGAGCGGATTCACATTAAAATGGTACCAAGGACTTTTGTCAGAAGAGTCTATTTGGGAAGCAATGAAGAACTCTATCATTATAGCTTCTCTATCAACTATTATTTCAGTTCCAATTGGCACTATCTCTGCTTTGTCTCCTTGCCTCTTTGCTTACTTCTTGCGTTTTTCCAAAAATAAAATACTCAAACCAACTACTTTCTTTCTGAATAAAATGATCTTGACAGTTCCAGACTTACAATTAGCTGTAGGATTATTGATATTCTTTTCTTTTCTTAATGTAGGATTAGGAATTGCAACAATAACTATTTCCCATTCAATTTTTTCAATTGTCTATGTGCTGCAGTCCGTCTTTTCTCGACTATCATTAATAGATCTCTCCATGATCGAAGCTGCTCAAGATTTAGGAGCACAGCCCAAGACAATAATAACAGAGATAATTTTCCCTCTTATACGATCAACGATTATTGCCAGTGCCATTCTTGCATTTACGATTTCGATAGACGAATTTGTTTTAACATTTTTCCTGTCAGGACCAACTTCACCAACTCTTCCTATTGAGATTTACGGCATGATACGCAATGGATTTCCACCAATAGTGGATACCCTAGCAGTTTTAATGCTAGGATTTTCCCTTGTTGCTTCGTGGGCCTTTCAAAAAATTTCAAACGATCGGTAATCCCATCATGAAAGCACGCAGATAAAAATGTAATGCCACAAGCAAGACATTACTCAACATTCCAAAAGCAAGATCAAGAAGAGCAAAGCTCGTGGTCCAACTTTCCAATAGGGCTAACATCGTGCAATTGAATACTACATATACAAAACCACCTAGCAAGTTTGCTTCAAACAAAGCCCTTTGAAAGGAAGGATCATTACGAAAAATCCAATAAAGATTAGCCAAATCAAAAGCTATCCAAACAGGCACCATCCACCAAATCAATATAGAAGATTTCTTTGGTATTCCAAGATTAGAAAAAATAGAGTCTTTGGAAACTAAACGAAACCAAAGAAACCCTAACGAAGCTCTTACGCAAGAAGTAAGCAAAGAGGCAAGGAGACAAAGCATAAATTTCCTCCACACCAACCTTTCTGAGAGATGCCCAAGATAGGATTTGAACCTATACGCCTCTCGGCACCAGATCCTAAGTCTGACGTGTCTACCAATTTCACCACCTGGGCCCATCAGGAAGGTATGCTATTTTCACACGACATAACCTACTGGTCAAGAAAGAATCCACTCGAACCAGTCTTCTCAACTAAAAGACAATCCGGAGTGCGAACCATACGTAGTCCTGGTATTGATGCAAAAAGCCTTGGCAACAAACCACGCAGCTCAACTCCCTGTGGAGCGACCTCCCTTTGAATAAGTTGGAGAACATAATCGAATTTGTATAACTGTCCGCGTTTATAAAAGCAGAGATTTAAAAGTTCAAACAGATCATGTAAAAATTGAACCTTATCACGACCTATAACATACCAAATTACACCTTCTAACCATTTAAGTTTAACGGCGTGCAAGTATGGCCCCCAAATAAAAGAATCCCACATAAAACCTCTAACCAGGACATCTTTCAGAACAGGTCCAAGAGAAGGCTCCTCCGAACGAAGAGACATCCAGTAATTGATTTCCTCAATAGTTCCAATCCCTCCCCTCTCACGAAGCCAAGGAACAAGAAGATGGTTTGTTACTGTTTGAAGAACATTCTCTAACCAACGTACAAGAGCTACATATGTCGAAGGACTAAGAGAGGCTGTTTGATCAACCAAATAAGAAGAAATCTTTATCAATTCTTCGTCTAATAAAGAATCAATTCCCTGAGGTGATGAGCAAGTTGTTAATTCAGTTAAAATAAGAACAAGAAGTTTTTTATTCTCGAATAAGAAAGTCCTTTTCAGAACACTTCTCTTTTCTAGTTCATTTCGTAGACATTCCCAATCAGATGGAGCTAACGATCCTTGCAATGAAAGGAAATTATGTTGATCCAATATATCTCTAATTCGAAGAAATCCAGACCTATAAAGGAATTTTGATAAATTCTTTGGCAATGGTAACACATCAATGCGTTTCTCAATCTCCAAAGAGGGAAGTTCGAGAAGCGAAAAAGACTTTTCATTCACCTCCTCAGTAGATAGAGGTGCAAAAGACTGAGTATTGTTTGTACACTTCGTCATGTTTATCTCTAACTGTCAACGTTCAGTATGACTCCTCTATACATCGACGAACTTCCATTTGATCCATAAAGACTCCAAAAGAGATCGGGGCGGCAAGCCACGACGAGAAACCTCTTTAGCCTGAGCAAGAGCATGCGCCACATGTAAGGTTGGGATTTTCAACCCTGGAGACGAGATCAATGACTCAAGCAAGCTTTCCCAAAAAAGCTCAAGCCTCTCCATCTGATTGGGAATGTCTACGAAATGAACTAGAAAAGAGAAGTGTTCTGAAAAGGACTTTCTTATTCGAGAATAAAAAACTTCTTGTTCTTATTTTAACT
>NZ_PPEU01000072.1:0-3617 GCF_003056015.1 Candidatus Similichlamydia epinepheli
CTCACAGGAGATGCATCCCTAGGCATTTTGCTTAACTCAAGACGAGCAAACTCTTTTTCTTCGTCCGAAGCCTTAAAGGAACGGATAGTCTTCAATAACCCCTCTCTCTTATCTCGGAACTTAGCAACACATCGCATACGACGTTTTTGCTTTTCTACCATTGCTTTACGAGCCATTACTACCCATCCCTTCGCTCTTCTTGATAAGACCTCTTCTTAAGCCGATTGAAGACTTCCTGGACGGACCGCTCTGCCTCTGCTTGCGATTAGGATCCTTTTTATTGATTACGTAAAGACGCCCCTTTCTCCTTACAATCTTATCCCCTTTCGATGGGTCTGCCTTAACAGAAGCTCGAACCTTCATAATATTCACCAAAACGTTCACAAAATCCCCTGAAAGAGAAGCACGATTCTACAATAGGATAAAGAATCTTTCAATCGCCTTTTCGTAGCTTTTTGGAAATGTAATGCTCTATAAGCAGTTGCTTTGCCACATGTGGAATCTTAACATTTTCTCTGCCATGGTACAGATCATCCATGAACTGTTCCAATCCTTCATTTTTGGATAAAATTTTATTTTTAATTTTTGGCCCAATTCCAGGAATTGAATCTAAAAGACTCTTAGCATGACTTTTAGATCTCTGTTTTTTCTGAAAATTGATAGCTACTTGATGTGCTTCATCCCTAAGCATTTGAAGGAACAAAGTATAAGGTGACATTGGGTCCAAGGTTCGGACTACATTCAAATTAGGCCCCCATAGTTTTTCAAATGAAAGCCCTTTACTATGTTTGCCTTGATCTTTACTCAAAGCAAGGATCGGGATATTGGTTAGATTCAGTTCACGCAAACAGTTGTATGCTGTCTTCCAGTGTGTTTTTCCTCCATCTATTAAAATTAAATCAGGAGTATTTTTTGATTTGTAACGTTTCATCATAAATGTTCGAAGCAAATCGAGGTCATTTCCTTGTGTCAATCCCCAATTATAACGTCGGTATTTACTTCGATTCAGTATCCCTTTCTCAGAAACAATGACTGCGGACACCGATTGATGGCCCTGCAAATGAGAATGATCGATGCACTCAATTGTTGTTGGAGTTCTGGACAGTTCAAAAAAGTCTCCTAGTTCTTTCATTTTTATAGCAGAATGAGAGCCGGAAATAGTTTGTATTTTAGAAAGAGCATTCAAATAAAGAAGTCGGCACCATGAAATCATAGGCTCTTGTTGAGGAGTTATCACTTCTAAACATGACCCTAATGTCTCTGACAAGCATTCTCTGAGTGCTACAAACTCTTTTGCTCCATCAACACAAATAACAATCTTTTTGATTGAAGGTTGTACGGCAATATCCATGTAATAGTGAAGTATCCAAGTTTGTAAGATGTCATCATAGCTGCCTATGAGATCAGAAACAGCAAAATGATCCATCTGCATCAATCTTCCCTCTCTATAAGCAGAGCGCGAAACAATAATGGAAGAAGGGTTGCCAACTATACAAAAAAGATCAGCAGATTCATTGCTAACCGAATCAACAACATTGTTCGACGTTGTAACAGACCACGATTCTATCCTTGAGCGCAAATCTCTTAAGTAAGCCGCATGTTCAAATTCAAAATTTTTAGCAGCAAGTTCCATAGAAGATTGCAATCTGTTCAAAACAGAATGAATTTTCCCATCAAGAAAATCTATTATTGCTTCAACATGCATCAAATATTGCATTCGAGAACATAAATTAACACAAGGAGCAGGGCATCGTTTAATTTGATAGTAAAGACACGGAGTTTTACGTTTAGCAAACTCTTTATCTGAACAACGTCTTAAAGGGAATATTCTGTGCAAAACATCAAAAATTTCTCGAGCACTTTTAGAATCTGTGTATGGGCCCCATAAAAGAGATGTTGAACTTACGCTGTCTTTTGCACGAATTAATCTTAATTTCGGCCAAAATTCTTTTGGATCAAGATGAAACAAGTAGAATGAACTATCATCTTTTAAACAAGAATTGTATTTTGGTCTGTATTCTTGAATTAATCTCCTTTCAAGTAATAACGCCTCTTTTTCAGAAGAAACAATTATGAAGTCTATTTTTTTGATTTCAGAAATTAGATGAGGCACCATGCCTCTTTCATCACGCCCATTAGCGAAATATTGAGAAACTCTTTTCCGCAGGTCAATTGCTTTCCCAATATAAATAATGCAATCCCGTGATCCTTTCATAAGATAAACCCCAGGAGAGCTGGGGATATTAATTAAATCCCAATGATTTTGCATTTCTAACCCGCTAATTATGCAAAAACAATAGAGACCGTATTGTAGCTCTAAAAAAGATTTTTTAATCTCCTGTTTTACTCATCAAATAAATATACCATCCCCAAAAATAATGTTTTCAAAGGATAAATATCGTATGATTTATTCTAAGAACTTGTGAAATCAAAACCATTAAAAAGATACGAAATACACATGACTAATCTAAATAAAAGTCTAACATAAAGCACATGAAATTACGCATGTGATCAGAATGTAATCCGAATAATTTACTTCTTGTACATCAATAGGAACTCATTTGCTAGCACCTGGGCCTCAGCCTCTTCTGCTCGTTCTTCAGCAATCATTGCTCGCCTTTCAGCAGCCATCACTCGTTCTTCAGCAATTCGTAATAATTCTTTCATATTTTCTTCCGAGCCCGCATCCTGCAATAATATTGCAGAAACTTTAGCGTGTTTTTCAGCAGCTTTTGCTCTTTCTTCAGCAGCTTGCGCTCGCTTTTCAGCATCTAGTTTTAGCCCAGAAACTTGTAATAATCGTTCTTCGGCAAGCTGCGCTCGCTTTTCAGCAGCTTGCGCTCTTTCTTCAGCAGCCCTTATTTTGTCTACATCTAATATCGTCTTTTCTTCCTTTCCCTTAGGAAGAAATTTTATCAACTTTTTGAACAGGAAATAAATTAACGCTAGCACTACAACGACGATAGAAACTGTAGTAAAAATATTAATTGACGAGCGTTCAATCAATTTTGCTGAAGTTTTTCTTACTTGAAAAGTGCTTGGAGAGTAACGTAAAAAAAATAAAGGCGTTTTCAGCCTAATTGTATTTTGCAATCTACCTGTCACAAATCCAGCAGCAGATCTAATCACATTCCTAACGAGTGGTAGAGTTAAGTTTAATTGGATAAAAACTGGCATAAAACACCATTGGCGAATTAAATCATAAAATAAACTAAATCAATTCGCTACATTTTTATTTGACATATCAATTTGCAATCTTCAATTACAATATTGTATTCGACACTTAATTTCTTTTGTCGTTCCAAAGTTATGAAAATCTTTTTCTAAAAGTTTTTTCATATTTCACATTGTGCCATTAAATCACCCCAAAAACTTTTCAAGTTCTTCGAACTCAAGTACATCTTCATCACTTAATAGAATATTATCTTCACCCATCTCGTCTTCCAACAAAAGTCTTATATCTTCACTACTTAATACAGGTAGCTCCGTACTGTGCGTTTCTGTTTCTAAAGATGACCCTGATAACAATTCAACTGTGCAACTTATTTTCCCTGGGTTAATTTCTTTTTCAGAAACTGGTTCAGCAGACCTCTTCCCTAGAAGTGATGTAGGAAAAT
>NZ_PPEU01000073.1:0-3544 GCF_003056015.1 Candidatus Similichlamydia epinepheli
AAACAACAATCAATTCTGAACAATAAACATTCCAACGCAACGCTATTGACACTTGAATAAAACCATTTTCTGTTTCCCTTGTTCCAGAAAAAATCAGTGGAGGCTCGAAAAGCGGAGATTTTCCTGCTTCTAAAAACGATACAAACTCATCTAATCCACCCTCGTAAAGAAAGGTAATATTCTCGCCCTTTCTTTCATCAAAGAAATCAATTTTTACACCGCCATTCAGAAATGCTAATTCTCTAATTCTCTTGAGGACAATGTTGTGATCATATTCGCAAGTAGAAAAAAGTGTCTTATCTGGCCAAAATGCTATCTTCGTACCATGAGAATCTGATGAGCCAACTACACGAAGTTCAGAAATAGGAACCCCTTTTGAAAATTCCATTTCATAAACTTTTTTATTTCTGGATACTCGAACTATGAAGGATTCCGAAAGAGCATTAACACAAGAAACACCGACACCATGTAATCCTCCAGACACCTTGTAAGCATTGTAATCAAACTTTCCACCAGCATGCAGGACAGTTAAAACAACTTCTAATGCGGAGACAGACCGCCCCCTTTTTTTTGATTCGCGATCATGAGAGTCAACAGGAATACCACGACCATTGTCCTCAACAACAACACCGCCGTCCTTCAACAAAGTTACCTGAATAAATGTGCAAAATCCTGCAACAGCTTCATCAATAGAATTATCCAACACTTCGTAAAGAAGTTGATGCAACCCGGATGACCCAGTATCTCCGATGTACATGCCAGGGCGCTCTCTGACAGCCTGAATTCCCTCAAGAACAGTGATAGAACTGGCGTCATATCGGTAAGTCATTCAGATAACCCTCTTTCCATTCTTACAACTATATTTTTTACTTCAAGATGAGGTGCGAAAGACTCTATTTCATGAATGTATTTTTCACTGAAAAGAGTACATTCTTGAAAAGCGACAAAATCCTTCACGCCAACGTAAAGAACCCCTGATGAATAAGATAAGATTCGAGAGCGAGCGAAGAGATTCGCTCCCACCACTTTTAACCATACATCAGAAATCTCCAAAGCCACATTTCTCTGTCGACAATGGCGCTGTAAAGAACGAAGATACAGTCTAAGACAAATCTTAAACTTATTATCTTCCTTTATTGGCTCTTGCCCTTCACACATTCTGTACAACACAAGAACGAAACAACTTAATCAAACTGTTCCCACCAGAACGGCCAACAAAGAATACAAATGATTTTTGAATCATAACCATTAGTATATGAATCCACACATCCGAAGAAACTGGAAATCCGCTCTGTTTCAATCCTTTTCACCAATTGAAATAATGACCGACTGGGCATAATACAAATTCATGAATAGGTACATTGTACAAATTAAGACCATTCTCTAAATCAGACAAAAGAGATCTCTCCTCTTCTAGAGCATCGCTCAAACGAAAAGTCGAATGGTGACAACCAATGCTTTTTTTTGAAAGAACAAGTTTATGTATGGCAACGGCCTCCTTTGGGCTAATGTGATTCTTACACAATAGTGAACGAGGAAGATACGCTCCGACGGGGATTAGTGAAAGATCCATTTCACCAAATCGCCTTCCAATAGTTCCAAAAAGCTCCTCAGAGAATGCTGTATCACCAGTGTAATAAAATGTTTTCTTGCAATTGCTTGTTGTTTGAAAGTTACAAACCCATCCACACCACATTGTCTTATTCCTATCCAGTAGACCTCTACCTGAATTGTGGATCGCCGGAACACTTGTTACGTCTAAAATAGCACCATGCTCATGAAAAGGGATACGAAGTGAATCTCCCCAAGAAAGCTCAATAAAATCCAACCCGAATGCTGCAACACATTCTCCCACGCCTTTGGGTACAATTAGTCGAGACTTAGGCATAATTTTAGATATGTGAGCAATAGTCTTCATATCAAGATGGTCCGGGTGATTATGACTAATCAATACAAGATCTGCACCACCTAAAAGATCCAGGCTAATTGAAGGCGGACAACAACGTCTCACTCCAGGCCAAGTTGTAAATCCTGCTCGATATGACCAGATTGGGTCCGTTAAAAGAGTAATACCAAATACTTTTAAAAAAAAAGTCGAATGACCCACCCAAGAAACAAAGGGTTTGTCAAGATGAACGGAAAATGAATGACAACGCGCTCGCAATTTTCTAAAAAAACGCTTTTCCAGTGACTTGCGACCAAAAAATCTTTCCGAAAAAGAAAGCTTACAAGCGTGAAAGACCCAAAGTGAAAAATCACAAACCCTACGAAAGGTCCTAACAGAAGAACAAGGAGGTGAATAAATATTTACAACTGTCTTAGAGGATCTCAACTTGCGAATCCACTCTACCCAAGAAGGCAAAAAGCATCCAAGTGTAATAAAGAAGTGACTTATTTTTTTCTTAGCGATCCTCATTTTCTATTCAATTCTTCCCCTAGAATTCTGCAAATGTTCAAATGACATGACATTTCCTTGCTACTGATAGCGGCTCTTTCTTCATCAATCTTATACGATTGCAAACACATAAGCAAAATGTATAGGCTCGTTGTTTTTTGACTTCAAAACTTCGCCTTGCGCACCCTCGAATTCACAACCTCAATATAGTCATGTGATTGATTAAAATCGTATTTTTTCCGTGCAAAATTGCACACTTGTCCTTACCCATGTTAAACTTGCTCCGACCTCGAAACAAACGAGGAGTTGTGTGTGTTTCGTTCTGATCATCGGCAAGCATTCAAATTCGCTCTTGCCCTCAGTGCTTCCTTGGTGCTTTCAACTTGGCTCTTGCCGTACCTAGTGCAGTTCGGGGGGTGCAAAAAACAATCCTCCCCGTTTGGTCAGTCTGTAGTGCAAGATCCACTTGAATTCTTTCCTAAAAGCACTTCCCTAGAAACTGTGCAGGATCATACACCACAAGGGAAAACACTAGAGCGGGACAGCACGGATGATAAGTTGTTTCTTTTAGAAAATAAATTTTTTCAAGTTGTAGTAACAAGTCAAGGCGGATCAATTAAAGAGATAAATTTGCCTTTGTCTACAAGTTTTGAAGAAAGACAGTCAAACCACTATCTGATTCAGCCAGTTGAAATAGACAAGTGGGTTGTTGATAAAAAACAAGAGGATGCGGTCTTTCCGCTACTAGGTAAAGCCGTCTTTTCGAAAGAAAAATCTTTGGCAAGTCGATATCATCCTTTGGTTAGAAGAAGTCTAATTTCTCGTGGCATCACCATTCCTTCCTCAATGCACACACTCTCTCTCTTCTCAGATTACGAAGATTTAAGTAAATTGCAGTACTCTGTTGTATCTCATACGGCCACCGAGCTCATTATTCAACACGTTGGAAAATCAAGGACTATTCGACGTATATTTCGTCTTCGTGATGTGCCTTATGTCATATCAGCTGTTGTTGAATTGGAGGGAGATTGCAGAGGGATTTGGATTACATCAGGTATCCCTGAAACAGAAATACTCTCCAATCAACCAGCTCCGAGAGTTCAATTCAGACACATCAAAGGAAACGGGTCTTCAATTGAGACTGTTTCG
>NZ_PPEU01000074.1:0-3467 GCF_003056015.1 Candidatus Similichlamydia epinepheli
GCAAAAATCCATTCCTCCTTGGATGATTCTTTAGGAGCTGCTCGAAGGTTCTGGTGACAGAACCTCTAGAGGAATGACAGTCCGATTTCTTTATGAAATCGACAGGATCCGGCTTATCTTCTTCCCGGTGCACATTTTCATCTTTATCTATTTTTGTGTCCTTTTTTGGCACTGTTCCACTCTTCGAATGTTCCAGAAAAGAATTTCACTTTGGTTTTTTCAATAGAGATAACCTTGGTGCCTACATTCTCAATCAGATCCCTATCGTGTGAGGAGACTATTACAGTTCCTTTGTAATCTCGAATGGCTTGAGTTAAAGCGATAACAGATTCTATATCCATGTGGTTATTTGGCTCGTCTAGTAGTAGTAGATTATGTTCTTGAAGAGTGATATGAGAAAGAATGAAACGAGCTGTCTCTCCCCCTGAAAGAGATCTAATAGTTTTTTTTGGCGCATCACCAGAAAAGATCATCCTACCCAAGGCCTCTCTCAACATCTGATCTGTGGCTGAGGGATTGTGATTTCGTAACCAAGAAATCATAGGCATATCGAGATCACCTTTAGTGACGTCAAAAGCATCAAAATGATTTTGTGGGAAATATAGTGGAAGAACATTATGGCCAAGTTCCACTGCACCCTTTGTTGGTTGAATGATGCCCGCAAGAAGTTTGATCAGTGTGGTTTTACCTGCTCCGTTATTACCGATTACTACAATTCGATCACCTCGTACCACTTCTATGCAAACCTTTGATAGAACTGTCCCCTGACCATAATCGAATTCAACATGTTCGAGAAGAAGTACTCTTTCACCTGAAGTCTTCTTTGATTCTACAAAACGAATATAAGGTCTCTGGATATTTGATTTCTTCAATGCCTCTGGCTGGAGACGTTCAATCTCTCTCTCTCTGGAACGAACTTGACTAGCTCGTGTTCCTGCTCCAAATCTAGCCACGAATTGACGAAGCTGAGCTATTTTTTTGGATTTAGCTTTTACATCAGCTTCTGTTTGCGAACGAGCAGACGTTTTAGCAAATACCATCGAATCGTAGTTTCCTGGATAGAGAATGACTGTTTCGTAATCTATGTCTGCTACATGGGTAGCAACTGAATTCAGAAAGTGACGGTCATGGCTTGTTAAGACGACCACTCCTGGATAGTTATTCAAGAAATTTTCAAGCCAACCGATAGTTTCCAGATCGAGAAAATTAGTCGGCTCATCTAAAAGAAGTGCATCTGGAGAGCCAAAAAGTGCCTGGCAAAGAAGAACACGAAGTTGTATGTCAGTTGGGACGTTCTTTAAAGGTTGATCGTGAAGAGATTGGTCAATTTGCATGCTTGTGAGCAGAGATTCTGCAGCTGGTTCAGCACTATACCCATCCTCTTCGCAAATGATGTCTTGTAACTGGGCTATTCGCATCCCATCTTCCTGCGATGGATTCTCCTTCTCGTACAGTAGATCGATTTCACAAAGTGCATTTGCTAGTCGAGAATTCCCTTGGATTACAACCTCTTTAAGAGTCATCTCCTTAAAGGGACCAGTGTTTTGGTATAGCATTCCAATTCGTTCAGGGCAGGAGATGGTGCCAGTTACAGGCTTTTCTCGTTTCATGATAATCTTCAAAAGTGTCGACTTCCCAGATCCATTTGGGCCAGTCAAAGCGTAACGATTACCAGGAACAAACGAAAGATTGACGTCTTCGAAGAGGATTTGTCCTCCGAATTGCATGGAAATATTTTCTAAGACAACGGCTTGACCTTTCATTTCTTTCCTTCGCGAACAACCGTTACTGAAGCACTTCCTAGGGTCAGATATCTCACTGAGGAGAGATCGTATGTTTCTTTCGGAAGCACTTTCACTCTATCTTAATTTTCTTGCCCTAAAAGGTTGTTCCAAAGAAACGCTTCGGGCATATCGATCAGACCTGTCCCAATTTTTTTCCTGTTTAGAAAAACAAGATTCCCAAAAGCTCGGAGAAGTCGAAACCATTCAGATCAGACGTTTCATCGGAAGCTTGACATGCTCCCAAAGGGCTATTTGTCGTAAGTTATCTGCTCTTCGCTCATTTTTTCGTTACCTTGAATCAACCGGAAAACTGGACAGGAATCCGATTTGTGATCTTCCTTCTCCAAAAACTCCGCAACGTACATTGCGGTTCTTAGAACGCGAGCAACTAAAAAGCATTGTATCTATTCCGGACGTTTTCACCAAACAAGGGTTAAGAGATCGAGTAATTTTTGAAGTTTTGTATAGTTCTGGATTACGTGTGAGTGAATTAACTAATTTGTCTTGGGAAGATATAGATCTCAGACGGCGTGTTGTCTGCATCATAGGGAAAGGGGCGAAGGAGAGAATGGTTCCCCTTACATTTGGAGCTGTGGCGTGGCTGAAACGTTTGCAAATGAGCAGCCAATCCATTGGATATGTTTTTCTAAATAGATTCGGGAAACGTATATCATCTAGATCAATAGGTAGGCTTGTTAAGAAATGGGCAGTGAAAGCAGGAGTATCTTCTTCTGTGCATCCACATATGATTCGTCATACTATTGCTACACGATGGATGGAAAGTGGTATGGATCTGCGTATCATTCAATCTTTGTTAGGTCACAGTACGATTCGTACAACAAGTCTCTACACTAGAGTCTCCCTTGCTTTTCGTCGAGAACAGATGAAAAGGTGTCATCCATTAGAGATTTTTAAGAAGGTCATGGAAGGAGACCAAGATCGTGTTGTAAGGTGCCCCGATAAAGATTAAATGTTTTGAGGGCAAAGCATGAGATGGTGGGCTTTCTTCTTAAGCTGGCTCGTCTGTATGAGTGGAATTTCGTATGCTCAAGATACGTTGAGAGGGCGTTCTCTTGATCCAGTGATTCTTGCGCTTCCGGGGAAGGCTGTCCGTGTTCGTTTGTGGTTTGCTTGTTCCAGTTACGATGATCGTCCTTATACCTGCGAAACGTCGTGTCCGCCAAATTGGAGAATCATTCAACAACCTCAAGAGTTGCCTCCAGGTCCTTTTTCAGGACGCATTGAAATTGCTTTCTTTATGATACCGCATGATACCCCGCAAGGGATATATCCCATTGTGTTCTCAATATATTCATCCGACGGAATTAGAGTTCTAGATATTCCTGTTAGTGTAGAGGTCTTGGAACAAGTGTCTATAGAAACACATTTAGGTTTCGTTCCATTTTACATAGATCCAGAAGAAGGGTTACGTTTTACATTTTCCGTTCACAATACAGGAAACGTTTACCGTGAAATAATACCTCGTCAACAGCTTACTTCAATTAAGCAGGAAGTTGAATTTTCACCTGCCACGTTTGAACTTGCATCTAATGAAGAGAAAGAAATTTCAGTTCAAATCAAGTTTAAAGAGAGAATTGTTGTTGCTAAAACGTTCGCCTTCACAATTTATTTGGAAGACCGTTTAACAGGAGATTCTTTAAACACATTTCTTGTTACTACAAA
>NZ_PPEU01000075.1:0-3426 GCF_003056015.1 Candidatus Similichlamydia epinepheli
AATTAGAGCGATGAGAAAGCCTGAGCCGTATAGAGGCAAGGGTGTGCGTTATGTGGGCGAAATTTTGAGAAGAAAAGCAGGAAAGGCAGGTAAGAAGAAGTAGCTTCTTGTGGATGCTAAGCTCTTGAGGAGGATGTGTGGAAAGTCAACAGAGGCAAAAAGTTCGTTGTCGTCGTGCTAGGGCCTTTCGCGTTCGGAAAAAAGTTAAAAAGGTTGGTGGATCGTATCCCAGACTGAGCGTTTTTAAGAGCAATCGTCATTTGTCTGTACAGTTGGTTGATGATGCTTCAGGAAGGGTTCTTTGTTCGGCTTCTACGATGACATCTCAAATGAAGAAGATATTTCCGAATGGCAAAGGCAAGGCCTCTGCCGAGTCTATTGGCCGAGCTATTGCTGAATCTGCTCTTGCTATTGGTGTTTCTAAAGTTGTATTCGATCGAGGGCATCGTGCGTATCATGGTCTGATCAGGGCACTCGCAGATTCTGCACGTGTTGCAGGTTTGCAATTTTAGGTTTTGAGGGGTTTGGGTTCTATGTCTAAAGACAAGGAAAAAGTTGCGCTTCAGGAGCGTGTGCTCTTTGTCGGTCGCTGTTCGAAAGTTGTTAAGGGTGGTCGTCGTTTTAGTTTCTTTGCTGTTGTCGTTGCTGGAAATGGAGATGGAAGAGTTGGCTTTGCCATGTCTAAGGCTAATGAACTTTCTGATTGCATTCGAAGAGGTGGTGAGCTTGCTAAGAGGAATCTGATTGAGTTTGAAAGAGAAGGTGGGACTGTTCCGCATGCTGTCCGTGTGAGATGGGATGGGACAGTTGTCATGATTAAACCAGCTAAACCTGGAACTGGATTGATTGCCGGATCATGTGTGCGAAACATACTTGAACTAGCAGGAATACGTGATGCTGTAGCCAAGTTGTATGGTTCTAACAATAAGTCTAATCAGGTTCATGCTACATTTAGAGCATTGAGGAGATTTCGAAATCGTGTTGAATCAATTCGGTTGAGAAGAAATAAGGGTGCTGCATGATAGAATTATTTGAATTGGCATCTATTTGTCCTCGCAAAAAGAAGGTTCGTGTTGGCCGTGGGAATGGAAGTCGTGGCACTACTTGTGGGCGTGGAACAAAAGGTGCAGGAAGTCGTTCTGGGTACAAAAGACGTGTGGGGAATGAAGGTGGAAACTTACCTTTTTTCAGAAGATTCCCCAAGAGAGGTTTTGGTCGAGGAGATCTGGTGAAGGTTTTTGATACAATTAACCTTGATCAAATTGATGTTTTGTTTAAGGACGGAGAAGAGGTCAGCCTTTCTTCATTGAGAGATAAAGGATTTTTCTCTGGTCCTAGTCATGGGTTGAAGATCCTTGGGCGTGGAGAGTTAACAAAGAAAGTTTTCATTGTAGCATGTAAGTTTTCTAGTTCTGTTCGTGCCAAGTTGGATAACAAAGGAATCAAGTATGCAGAGGATTGCTCTTAAGTTGCGTTCGGTTCTGTTATTTTTTTGGTTAGGATTTAATTCCCTTTGGGATTCTTTTTAGATGTTTTCTTTCTTTCGTGCTCTGATTCAGAATCAAGAGTTGAGGCGCAGGATGCTTTTTACGGCCTTTTTGCTTTTCATTTGCCGTTTGACGTCCTTTGTCCCTGTTCCTGGTGTAAATGGTGAAATTGCGCTGACTTACTTTCGAAAAGCTACGCATGTTGGTCAAAGTCTTTTTCAGTTAATGGACATTTTTTCCGGTGGTGCATTTGCCCAAATGACCATTGGGTCTTTAGGGGTGTTGCCTTATGTATCTGCATCAATCATGTTACAGTTGGCTGTTACTCTTTTCCCAGGACTGCAAAGAGACTTTCGTGAAAATGCTGATTATGTTCGGCCAAAGTTGGCAAGATGGACGCGTTATTTGACTCTTTTTTTGGCTGTTTTTCAGTCTGGGGTTTTTGCAAGATATGCTCTGAAAATTAATCATGCGTATCCCGGAGTAGTATCTGCTAAGGTTTTATCTGTGACTTTTTTCGGATGTCACGTTTTGTTTTACTTGTTGTTTATCGCTACGATGACATGTGGGACTTTGACGATTATGTGGCTTGGGGAGCAGATATCCGATAAAGGTGTTGGGGTTGGGACAAGTTTGGTTATTTCTGCTGGAATTGTTTCCGCATTCCCTAAAACTTTGACCACCATCATTGGACATCTCAATCTTGATTCATCTGATCCTGGTGATTTAGGGATTGTTTCTCTTGTTCTGCTTGCTGGAGTTTTTGTTTTAGTACTACTTGGCTGTATATTTTTGACACAGGCTGAGAGAAGGCTTGATTTGCAATATGCTCGCAAGGATTACGATGGTGCAAGCGGACATAGAAGACCTTTTTTGCCGCTCAAGGTAAATCATTCAGGTGTGATGCCTGTTATTTTTTCCTCTTCAATTTTGATGCTTCCTTTGACTGTGACTCAGCTTCTTGGGAAAGAGACAGTTTTTACAAGTTATTTGTCTCCTGGGTCTTGGGTTTACATGGGATTGTATTCCGTATTAATTTTCTTTTTTAACTATTTTTGGACACTGACTCAGTTTCATGCGGATCAGTTGGCCTCTGACATGAAGAAAGGTGGTGCGTTTATTCCTGCTGTTCGTCAAGGCTTGCAGACGCAAAGATATTTAGAAAAAACGATGTGTAACTTAACTGTTATTGGTGGAGTTTCTTTGATCGTTCTGGCAACGTTCCCCCAGTTAATAGGTGCTTTGTTTAGCGTAGATCATAGTATTAGCTATTTCTTTGGTGGTACGTCTATGTTGATTTTAGTTGGTGTGATTTTGGACACTTCACGTCAGGTAAGTGGCTACTTAACGATGCAGAAGTATGAAGAGGTATTAAGTCCGTCTCGTCCTCGATTGAGATAATTTTATTGGAAGAGGAGTTTGCTCGTGGTTAGAATTGTGGGGGTTGATATCCCTAATGAGAAAAGGGTGGAAATTAGCCTGCTTTATATCTATGGTATCGGGCCTGCTCTTGCTAGAAAAATTACTGAGAGGTTGGGTCTTGATCGTAGTACTAAAGTAAAAGATTTGTCTGAGATTGAAATAGCTAAACTGAATTCTCTGCTTCAAAGTGGTGAATATCTTGTTGAGGGTGACCTAAGAAGAAACATTCAGAATGACATTAAGAGATTGATGAGCATTCGTTCTTATCGTGGTCTCAGACATCGTCTTGGTCTTCCTGTTCGTGGTCAAAGGACAAAAACGAATGCAAGGACTCGTAAGGGAAAGAGGAAGACTGTTGCGAATAAAAAGAAGGCCGTTAAGTAATTAATACATGGTTATGGTGACGTGTTCGAGTATGAGTCTTCTGGAGGAGATAAAATTTGAATAAACAAGATTCAGGATCATCAACTAAGTCTGGAAGCAAGAAAGGCATTTTAAGGACTAGAAGAAAGCAGCA
>NZ_PPEU01000076.1:0-3319 GCF_003056015.1 Candidatus Similichlamydia epinepheli
GATTTTTCATCATTCTAGAAATTTCGGATATTTCATTTTGCCTGCTTTCGCCGTATCGACCACTTCTAGGCCCATCTAGTAATTGAAGGTAATCGACCATTAGCAATTCGATATTAAATTTTTCCTTCATGCGCCTTGCGCGTGTTCTTAGATTGGATATGTTTAAGTTCGGTTGATCCTCTATCACCATGTTCGCGCTCTCAAGCCTCTTAACGCAGCCAACTATTCTCTGGAATTCAGCACCTGTCAGGTCTCCTTGTAGTATTTTGCTGAGGGATATTTCTGCTTGTGAAGCAATAATTCTATGTATGAGTTGTTCCGTTGGCATTTCCAACGAAAAGATTCCTACAGGTTTCTTTTGTTCGAAGCAGACATTTTCTAAAATATTTAGACCAAGTGCTGTTTTCCCCATTCCTGGGCGACCCGCTAAGATGATTAAATGTGCGGGATTAAGCCCATTGATCATGTGGTCGAGGTCATTGAATCTAGTTGGGACTCCTGTAACGCGTGAGTGGTCTGGACCTTTGCTTAAGAAATCTCCTTGTCTTTTTTCTAAAATTTCTAAAAAAGGCGTTGGAGAAGAGGGATGTTTACCCTGTAGAAAGGCTGATAAAGCCAATCCATCTCTGGCGTGTATTTTTTGGCTGATTTGAAAAAAGAGATTTTGGGCTTGGTCAAGAGCTGCTTGAACATCATCTGGTTCGTCTCTAGCGTCCTTTTCGACTTTTTGTGCTTTTTATGTCGCAAATTTTTATTCCGAAATGCCCACTTACAAGTTCGATAATCTCTTCTGCACTGATTCGATATTCTTCACGTTTGGTAGATCCTAGCAATTCACTGAGGTTCTGCATTGCTAGTTCGTCCGTGACAGGAAGATTTAGCAGACGGCTTTGTGCGCATAATTTATTTATAATTCCCTCGATTTGACGCACGTTGGACTGCAGGTGTTGAGCAAGTAGAAAGGCTGTTTTCTGTTCCAGCTTCAACCCTCTCAACTCTGCTTTGTGTTGCAAAATTGCCACACGAGTCTCCAGATCTGGCATGCCGAGTTGCGCAACTAGCCCCCACTCCATCCTAGCAATCATCCTCTCAGAAAGTTGCAATTCAGAGGGTGGCTGGTCGCTTGTGATTACAATTTGCCTTGATTGATTGATCAAGGCTTCAAACATCGTGCAAAACTCATTTTCGAAATTAAGTCTCTCTTGAAGAAATTGAATATCATCTACGAGAAGAACATCTAGATTACGATATGTTTTCTTTAATCTATCGACCGTTTTGTTTCTTAGACTGTAAACAAGCGCGTTAACAAATTCTTCTGCGGTTAAACATTGCACTCTAATCTTTCGGTGGCTTTGAAGTAGGTGATGACCAATCGCATGCAAAAGATGTGTTTTACCTAGGCCAACTGGACCGTGAATGAAAAATGGATTGTAAACTCTTCCTGGTCGTGTTGCGACCCCAAAAGCAGCAGATTTAGCAAATTGATTGCAGGTGCCCTCAATAAAGGAATCGAATTTATATGAACGATTCAATTTCATTGTGCTGGCTTGATCCGAAGGTGGTGCAGCTACTTGTTTTGGTGGAGTTTCTTTAGATTCGGGAATAGGCAGGTCAGCAATGACAAAACGTACAGATGGTTTACCATCGGACCGAACTGGAAGGAACGACCTTAAATCTTCACAAAAATTTGATAATAGGTACTCCTGCACGAAAACATTAGCAACTTGTAGAACGCACTCATTTTCTCCAATACTTAAACATATGATCGGTTCGATCCAATTCTGAAATGCAGTCAAAGAAGATCGAGAACGAGCAAATTCCACAAATTGATCCCACGCAGTAACAGATGGACACACCGGCTCTCGGTCGAGTAAAGCCACTTAACTTTTGCCCCCTCTTTCTCGTCTTGAGCTCTTTATGATACCACTTGTTCCGCTTCCCATCCTGCCATCAAAGCTGCTGCAGCTCCTGCTATCTCTGGAAAATTACTTTTGCGAACTTCTTCCGCGTCTTTTAACCCTTCCTGGATTCGATTAATGGAAAAAAGGCAATATAGACGATTCAGACGAGTCGTCCAATCTTCTGGATCAAACTTGAGCGCTCGATCTAAGTAACGTAGTGCACGGCGATATTTCCCAAGCTCCAAGTATAGAGCTCCTAATGTCTTAAAATCATAAACATCCTGTTTCGATGTGAGCTCTTGCGACTGAAAAATCACAAGAGCCTCAAAAAATGAACGGGCAATCTCGTACTTTCCTTGTCGAATGTAAAAATAACCAGTAAAGCGCAAATCTTGAACCTGCTCTTCGGAAAATCCAAGTAAATCGCGCCAAACTAAATGATCGTCTTCTTGCATATTCTTCTACGCTCCCTGAAATCTAGCTCGATTACAAATGGCACTGATACACCACCTAACAAGTGATAAAACTCTACCGACGAAAATAGTCAGACTCATCAATTGCCGCTTCTTCAGCCCAGAGCTAGGCAAATAACTGGACAAGCGGTCCTCAATTTCCTCCCACTCATCTTCGTCAAGGCTCATCATTTTGTATTGATATGCCCAGCTAGGAGGGAAATAACGCCAATCTACCGGCGGGACATAGTGTGCTACCGAAGGTTTTCTAAGAGGATGTTTGTAATGAGACATGTCCAGTCGTTCAGAAAAACGAGACTGCCCCACCACCACAGGAGCAAGCCCAGTCTCACGAAACCGATCGTCTCCCAACCAAGCAGTTGCTACACTTACCCGTGCATGATGTTGAATGATACGAGATTCATGGTGAGCAGACCAAACCGACTCAACTAAGGACTGAAGCCGGGCATACCGATCAGATTCGTCCCTTCCAAAATCGGCAATCGTCACCTTGCGCATACACATCCCTCCTTGACTCTATTGCTCTGCACTAGAATTATCTGAATCGTTTTCTTTTTTCTAAACATAGGAAAACTCATTCAAAAAAACATTCTACGGGCTCTCTCTCTGTTCATAAAAAACAATTTGAATAGCCCTTTCAATTTTAAAAAAGGCTACCCGTGCAATATTCACATGTTCCAGTTCTCCTGAATCTACTCCATCCATTCCTGCCAACATACCCCTTCTCCTATCTAGATTGCACTGTCGGCTGCGGTGGACATGCACAGCAAATTCTTCGCAATTTCCAAATTCGGCTATTTGTTGGAGTCGATCGCGATCCACTTGTACTCAAAAAAGCAGAGGAGACCCTCAAGCCGGATTTGCCGGAGTTTTCGTCTTTTGTCCATTCCGATTTTGCATCGTTTGCAGAAACGGCTGTAAAAGACGCAAAAACGTTCGATTTTT
>NZ_PPEU01000077.1:0-3311 GCF_003056015.1 Candidatus Similichlamydia epinepheli
TTTTGTTTTGTTATCTACCAAAATGGTTATACCCTAGAAAGATGCTTCTCTTTCTTCTTTCTCTTTCCACCCTTCTTATTATTTGAAGAATCTTCCTGAGGATCTGCAGAGATTTGTGACTGATCATTAGGTTGAGTAGGTTCACTTGCCGCAGAAGCCCAAGGCAATGGAGATGGAGGTCGATTTAATCTAAAAAATCGTCTCAACAGATTAGCCGGAGAGTTTCTTGGGGAGCTGGAATCAGTCACATCTCGCTCATCTGAAGACGTAACGCTTCCGCTCTCAACCCCACCATGTGATGTTAACACAGGTCCAGATGCATATTCTGGACAGTCAAAGAATGCTTCTGGAGGTGGTGGAGGAGGCAAATCATCTTCCGGCAAGTTTAAACCAGGCCCAGATGCATATTCTGGACAGTCAAAGAATGCTTCTGGAGGTGGAGGAGGCAAATCATCATCTTCTGGTAAGTTTAAACCAGGTTCAGATGCATATTCTGGACAATCATCAAATCCTTCCGGCGGTGGTATAAAGTCATTCTCCACTGACAATGATTCTTCATCCTGCTGTCCATCTGGAACTACTTCAACTGACACAGACACTGATTGTAGCGAACTACTTAATTGAGAGGTAGATGTTGAATCAACATGACCTACATTATTGTTCTCCCCCATCTCATCTAGTTCGATAATAGTTGATGGAGGTAAGTCATTTGGAATTGGAATATTACCACGAATATTCTGCCAGTCAAAAATTGAGCTCATGTCGACACGAAAATGAGATCTTTCTTCCCGATCTTCTCTTGACTCGATTAATTCTCTAAGACGTCTTCCCCTTCTCCTAATTACAAACATACGATTAATACAACAGAGAATATTCACGACATGGCAAGCTAGCAAGGTAGACTCTACGCCAAGTGCTTCGATTAACAAGTTTTCAGCTGCATCAGAAGGGATTAATGAATTAACATCCGAAGGGATTATTGCGTCAATTTCATTACGATTAGCTTCAGTTGAAGATGATGAACTTGTGGTTGGTGCTGTTGTTGTAGATGGAATCTTTGACTTATCTATTTCAGTAATTGCAATTACATATGAAAGGCTAGCAATGGAAAATAGTGACAAAGCTATGGAAAGCAAAAGAGCGCGTCCATGTACTAATATCTCACTACAATCAACTGGGTTATCCTGTAATAGAGTTTTCATGCATACCTCTTTCCCTCCTACTCTGCATTTGGGATTTGCATTGCATGTAGTTTCAGGGCGGCGATTGTTGCCCATTGAATGAATACGATCTACAACTGCTGAAGAAAATCTCCTTAAACGATTGTGAGGAGGAGATTGATTAGCACTATCAGTTGTATCTCCATTATTACCTCCGCCACCAACAGATTGAGCAATCCTGGATATAAAGTATGTAATCCCTCTTAATGGATTGGCAGACAATAAAACTTGAGCAGCAAAAGCAGTTGCAGCAGCTACTGAATAGCCTACCCATTGGTTATCAGTATTTGCCAAACTAGCCATAAGAAATGCGCTTGCTGCTAGACCTACACCTGCCGTTAGACCTCGCACTATCTTTTGTACATGTCTATTTCCATCTCTCAAGATTTCACATACTTCATTATCGAAAGAATTTGCAGAATCCGAATACGGATTAGATGGAGCAGGAGAAGGTGGCTCAGGTTGCATGTGGCGAGATGGACCAGGAATTTGCTCATCAGAAGTTGTTATAGAATCTCTAGGAAGAACTATTCTTACCCTCCTAATATTTCGACCTGCCATACCTCCTGCACTTGTATGATCACTACTTCTATTATGATTATGAGTGTCAGGAACATCGTTTGATTGAGTATGTGACTGATCAGCAGCATCCGCAGCCTCAACTTCTTCAGATATCGTTGGTAGTCTGTGTGGTGGACCGTTGTTATTAATAGGATTCATTGGATGATACCTTTGGATAAAACTAGATTGAAAATGACAATAAAAATTTGGAGACTAAAGAATGTTCTTTAGAAAGAAGTAAAGGCAGAGCCTGAACAAAAGATTACTATCGTAATAAGAAAATACTGCCTTAGGACAAGGCCGTAAAAAGATGTCAAAAGCTTAAATGCAGCAGCTTTATAAAAAGAATTTTATACTTTCAATCAAAAAAAATCTACTCTCTTCAACAAAAAGATTTACTCTTCCTTATAGGCAGTTTGTTTTGATTAAAAAAAACTTGCTTTTTCATCATTTAGAACATAGGGACTTTCTAATCATAAATTGGTATCCTTTCTACAAACATTGGGGTGATCATTTTGGATGCGTTCTTGTGTCTTTCTAATTTGAAAAAAAACTTTAACAACACTTGTGTAGTTGATATTCAGGAACTCTGTGTGCAAAGAGGAGAGATCTTTTCTATTTTAGGACCAAGTGGGAGTGGTAAAACCTCACTATTACGAATGATTGCTGGATTCGAATCACCAGATTCTGGATCGATTATACTGGCTTCAGAGGATATTACTTGTCTTCCCGCAAATAAACGAAAGGTTAATACTATATTTCAAAATTATGCGCTATTTCCGCATCTGACTGTTTTAGAAAACATTGAATTCGGAATGAAAGTTCAAGGTGCCTCTCCTATAGAAAGAAGAGAGGCAGTAGGAAGAATGCTTTCTCTTATTCAAATGAGTGAACATTCACAAAAATTCCCCGAAGAATTAAGTGGCGGTCAAAAGCAACGTGTAGCCATTGGCAGGGCATTAATTATGAAGCCACAGGTTCTCCTTCTAGACGAACCTTTAGCTGCTCTTGATCTAAAACTACGTCAAAAGATGCTTCTTGAACTGGATCAGATTCATGATGAGGTTGAGATTACTTTTTTATTTGTAACACATGATCAATCAGAGGCAATGGGAATCAGTGATCGTATTGCAATTATGAACAAGGGAAGAATAGAACAGATAGGCACTCCTGCTGAAATTTACGAAGCTCCTAAAAACAGATTCGTTGCTGCTTTTATTGGAGATACAAACTTTTTCAAAGGAGAAGTGAAGCAATACCATGTTGACGACTACTTTCTAGTAGATGTGGCTGAATTTGGAGAGATTACCTGTTATCGAGATCGACAACTTCTTAACGATTCATATATCTGCCTAAGTGTTCGCCCAGAAAAATTTTATATCAGCCTAGAAAAACCTAACCGACCACCTCTATACAATGTAATCTCAGGCAGAGTGGAAGATATCATTTACTTAGGATCACACACCAAATATTGAATCCGTGTAGTCTCGCACAGGATTTCTGTTCTTAAGCAGCACAATCATTTTCTTC
>NZ_PPEU01000078.1:0-3305 GCF_003056015.1 Candidatus Similichlamydia epinepheli
GTGCTTCCCCCTTAACACTCGGGAAACTTCAGAAGCAAAACGACCAAGAACCTTCCCAGAAGCATCAAAGACAAACCACCTTCGCTTCTTCAAAGCCACACTCTGATAAGTGCGCTGTTTTTGATATCTCATAAATTTCAAACCCGTTACCAGGACGCCCAAAGGAGAGACCAATAAAATCACAAGATGATTAGAATAACAAGTTCATTTCGGCCTTTCCTGCCTGCAACTTAGGAGCTTGGTGTGTATCAAAAGCCTAAAAGCTTTTTTATCCAAACGTACGGCTGCCAGCATAACGTACTTGATTCAGAGCTTATGACCGGATCTCTCGTAAAATACGGGCTCAAAAAAAGCAAAACTCTTGAAGAGGCTGATCTTGTTCTTTTCAACACATGTTCAGTGCGACATACGGCAGAAAACAAGGCTATTGGAAAATTGGTCTCATTAGCAAAAACAAAACGAAAAGGAACCATCTTAGGGGTTTCTGGATGTGTTGCAAATCATAGAAAAGATCATCTTCTAGATTCTCTTCCTCATGTTGACTTCATAATGGGAACGAACAACTTGCATGCAATTTTAGATATCATTGAGGAGCTTATATCTACAGGGAAAAGAATCATTCGGGTTGATGATGTATTCGAACATGATCTCGATTATCGATTAGCAGAAAGAGCAGATAATGTGAGTGCATTCGTTTCAATTATTCGTGGATGTAACAAGTACTGTACCTATTGTATCGTGCCTTACACTAAAGGACCGGAGGTTTCCAGAAAGTACAACAACATTTTAGACGAGTGTATTGATTTAGCTAATAGGGGATATAAGGAGATTACTCTTCTTGGTGAAAATGTTAATGGATACGGCAAAGATAGAGATGACGGGATTCTATTTCATCACCTGCTAGAAAAACTACACGAAATTCCAGGAATTGAACGCATAAGATTCATGACCAGCCACCCAATAGACATATCTGACGAATTGATTGAATCAATAGGAGCTCTTCCAAAAGTTTGTGAATTCGTACATTTCTGCTTACAATCTGGATCCAATAGGATTCTAAAAAAAATGAATCGCATGTACACGAGAGAGTCTTATCAAGAAAAGGTGAAAAAAATCCAAACAACTCTAAAAAAGAAACATGAATTACTGAGACAAACAATACATCCAGATCTATTTCCAGACTGGGGTATCGGGTCAGATTTCATTGTTGGATTTCCAACTGAAACAGAAGAAGAATTTCTACAAACAAAAACAGCCGTCAAGGAAGACAATTTCACAACGGCATTCTTCTTTATGTACAGCCCAAGAAAAGGGACACCATCTACACGTTTCATGGACAACGTTACAAAAGAAGAGAAATTGAATAGACTTCAACAACTGCTAGATCTGCACGAGCAGATATCATTAGAACAACGCAAAAAAGCGATTGGAAAAGTTGTGGAAGTTCTAGTAGAAGGCCCTAGCTTCAAGGAAGAGAACTTCGTAAAAGGACGAACTAGAGGATGGTGGCGAGCCATCCTACCCGGAACAACAAACTTGATAGGCACTATCCAAACAATTCGAGTACTTGATGTAAAGCACTTAACCTTGATTGGAGAACCGGTTACACCAAGCTGTTAATTAACGAGAACGAAAACTGTTACGGCGATGATCTTGCCCGTCCTTATCTTTAATTTCGTTCTTTTTTAAAAATTTGTTGATCTTATCCTTCAGGACATCCATCTCATTAGAAATCTTGTTCTTCAAATTAGCTAACTCTCTCTTCAGGTGATCTGCTTTTTGCGAAACCCAAGATTCCTTTTTGTGAGAAGGACCCTCTCGCAAATAATTAGCTTCTGCTTTTGAAAAACAATGCAAAGGACATTCTTGACATTTGTGCATAGATTCAACGCGAGAAGACATATCTGTAGGGCGAATAAGAGTCATTTCCTCATTCAATAAATCTTCATCTATCTCTTGCTCAAGAATGACCTGTCTCTGATGGCCATCTTCCTGTTCGACGATCTCAACAATTTGCTCCTCGACGACAACATCCACATCACTCTTATTTTGAAGAGTGTCTTGGCTTTGAACCATCGATAGTCCAAATAAAGCACCTATTAGCTTACGAAACATTCTGATACACCTTCTCAAGGTTGGAAAACAACCATGCTTCATTTACGATAGTAATATTATTAAACGACTGAGCTTGTTTAAGCTTGCTTCCGGGTGATTCTCCAATAAGCAAATAGTCAGTCTTTTGCGAGATGGATGAAAGAACTGATCCACCTTGCTCTATTATAATTTTTTCGATCTCTTTTCTAGATGCACTTTTAAAAGTCCCTGTAATCACGAAAGAGAGTCCAAAAAAAAGAGACGAATCATCCTTGCCCTTTTTTTCTGAAAAAGTACTAACTCCTAAAGCAAAAAGAGACCGCACACGCGGTTCTAAATCCCTCAATGCTTCATAGGTTGATCGAGCAACCTTCTCACCAAACCCATGTATAGACTGAAGGTCTTCGACAGACAACACTCTCAGAGCATCCCAAGAATCGCATTTCTTGGCCAATGCTCTTGCATTTCTCTTCCCAATATATGGGATACCAATAGCATAAAGGAACGAGAAAAAAGGAACATTCTTGCTTTTTTCAATCGATTCAATAATTTTCTTGGCTAGAACAGGACCGCTATGAGGTAAATCTTCTAGAGATTTGCTATCTAAACGAAAAAGATCATCCCAATCCTTTACAATATTTCTTTTTACTAATTCTTCAATAGTTCGTTTCCCAAGCCCGTCTATTGAGAGAGCATCTACAAAATGAATAAGAGATTGAATAGATTTATCCCTGCAGAAAGGATTGGTGCAGCGCAAAGTCATTGGGCATCCTTCCAAAATTGAATCACATGAATTACAAGTTTTTGGAAGTTGTAAAGGGAGAGTGCCGTTAGGACGAAGAGTCAAATCCACTTCTATTATTTGAGGGATTATATCTCCACCTTTACAAATCCAAACGAAATCACCCTCACGAACTTCTTTTTCAAAGGCCCATCCGAAATTATGAAGTGTTGCTTTTGAGACGCAGCTACCATCCAAATATACAGGTTCTAAACAAGCAACTGGAGTTACAGCACCACTTCTTCCAACTTGAGAAAAGATTGATCGTATTTGAGTCCTTACACGACATGC
Source organism: Candidatus Similichlamydia epinepheli (assembly GCF_003056015.1). NCBI lineage: Bacteria > Pseudomonadati > Chlamydiota > Chlamydiia > Parachlamydiales > Candidatus Parilichlamydiaceae > Candidatus Similichlamydia > Candidatus Similichlamydia epinepheli. Next base: position 3,167 of record NZ_PPEU01000078.1, read on the forward strand.
TTGATACTTAAATGCTACTCCCCACTTATAGTATTGTCCTGTAGTGCCCATTTGCATTTGGTCTTCTCTACGATCAAGTTTTACTACAATTCCATCTATACGAAACGGTAGAGATTCTCTTTCTGTTTCTACTTTTTGA
>NZ_PPEU01000079.1:0-3268 GCF_003056015.1 Candidatus Similichlamydia epinepheli
TTACTCTTTTGAATAGATCATTTATTTTCTGAGATGATCTTTTTAATTTTTCTTTCTCTCCCCAAAAGTTAGCTTTTCACCTAACAGACACTTTCTTCACATCACAACACGTAAAGTACTTATGCCATCCCAAAAAGATCAATCCCACTTGCAAAGTAGGCAATCTCCAAAACATGAAGACTACACAGTTTCACTTCAAGAAGTGAATCTCTTTGACCCTTTTACTTCTCTTGATCAAAACGAGGCTTCGGTTAAAAATTGTTATAAATTTAACCTCGACACACTTACCGACCGTGTGGAGTACAATGCTTCTTTACTTGCCGAACTTCCCAAAGACTCAATAAGCCTAGGGGAAAGAAAAAATCGGTCTACCCTAGAACTATTACACCTGTTATCGCCAGATTGGGCAGAACGCGACTTAATCACTATTTGGGAAGAGAAAGAAAAATTAAAAAGATCATCTCAGAAAATAAATGATCTATTCAAAAGAGTAACACTCCTTATAGCTAGACACGACAAAGCTCTCTCAGCTCCAATATTAAAAGCACAAATTAATGAAAAAGGATCATTGCAGATCCTACATTGGATTACCAAATCCACTCAACCGAAGGCGCAAAATCTCTTACTTCGCTCAATATGTCAAATCATAACGTTTAGCAAACATAGTGCAAGGAAACGAACGAAACCAATAAAAAGAAAGAAAAAAGGTGTACTAAACGAAGACTACATTCAAGAACATATTCCACAAATTTCTTTTTGCCTGACTCAACTGAGGATTAAAAAAAATAAAAAGAAGATCAGTAAAAAAATCAAACGGTTGAAAAGATTAGAAAGGTTGGGATCAGTTGAGAGCTCTGAATGAAGAAGGAAAATAAATTTCAATCGGTATACCTCTTTATTCCTAATCTCGATATGCTTGCGCCAGATATGTAATAGATTGGGCAATCCAGTAAGATGACCAGAAGAAGCAAAAAAATGAGAGATCGCTCCTGCTCGCCAAGAAGAAGGAGAGTTCGTTTATCACGGAGAGAATCCTCTGATGGGCTTGATCTTAATCCATTTCGAGTGGTGAAAAATGCAGTCCCAGGAGTTCTTGGGTTGAGTATTTTTGTTGGAAAGATTTCGAGATTCTCTTAACAAAAGAGGTTGGTTTTGTCTAAACATCGTAGTTACGGAAAGAAAAGCAAGTCTTCTCAGAGGAGAAGTGTCCTAACAAGATGGGAAAGAATAGCCATTCTGAGAAAGCTTGGCAAATGGGAAGAGGGCAAATGCAATGTTACTGGGCTTCCTAAAACTCCTTTAATTTCGGTAGACTGACCTAAACTGCTTCATGCTCATTCTCACTGTAGAAAACTCTCAAAGGGATTTGCTTCTTTCTCTAAGAAGCCTCACAAAGTTAGTTAGTTGGGTTCTGAAGTTATTGAAGGTTTCATGTTCTCAACTGACAATATATTTCGTTGATGTGGGATCGATATGTCAGTTACATGAGCAGTTCTTTTTAGACAATTCTCCAACAGATTGCCTTTCTTTCCCTTGTCACGAAAAGGAGTGCCCTCCTTTCAAAGCTGATTTTTTGGGTGAAATTTTTATCTGTCCCAGAGTAGCGATCGATTATGCAAAGTCTCATGGAGTGGACCATTATGAGGAGGTATTACTTTACTTGGTTCACGGATTACTTCATTTGGTTGGATTTGAGGACGACTCATCTAATGGAAAAGAAGAAATGTATGCTAAGCAAAAGTGGATAATTTCTTTATTGCTTCGCGAGAGGCTAACATTGAATCCTGACATTGAAATAGGAACAGTTTGTTCTGATGTTTCTTGTCTCCATAGTTTAGCGAGGTAATTTTTTTTGCTCTCATTCAAACTTTCTGTGGGCATTGCGTCCTTGGCGTTATCTTGCTTTGTTGTTTCGTCTCTTGCTTTGAATTTAGCTCGGATATATCGCTACAAAATTGAATCGAACATAGCGAGTCTTGGTAGTTTTTTCTTTTACAAACATCTTTTGGCGAAAGTCTTTGGGAATAAGGTTTGCCCGTTGGGATTTAATCTGCTCATTTCTTCCCAGATTCTTCGCCATTTTTGCAGTATTTTTATTGGGATGTGGTGTATTCCCCGAGAAGGAAATTTAGCCCTTTCTGTTTTTTACGTAATTTTATCTACTATCCTTCTGGAGACACTATGGGAAATTTTACCTCGTTGGATTTCTGTTAGTAACTCATTACAAGTTCAACAATATTTTGCATTATTTTCTTCCTTCATACTTTTTGTTCTCTCTCCGATTAGTGCATTTTTAACTTGGTTATTTTTGAAAAAGAGAAATCCATCTAGAAATTCTTTAGAAGATTTTAGAGATAAAATGCGTGATGTTATTCACGATGTAAACGAAACAGGGCTAGATGACCCAACAAGTCAAACGCTTCTAAAAGGTGTTTTACGCTATCATGATAGAATTGTTCGGGAAGTGATGGTTCCTAGAGTGAAAGTGATAGCTATCCATGGACAGGCTACTCTTTCTGAAGCACTTGAGCTTTGGCTGGAAGAAGGTTATACAAGGACGCCAATCTTTCAAGATTCTATTGATCATATTGTAGGCATTTTAATGTCTCGTGATCTGTTTCAATCTTTTCTTGCATCTAGAGATGACCCTTCCCTTTTGAATTCCCCTGTTGCATCACTCGGAAAGAACCCTTTTTTTATTCCTGAAACAATCTCACTTGGACGTATGTTGCAAGAGTTTCGAATCCGTCAAGCCCATTTAGCGATTGTAGTAGATGAATATGGCGGGACTTCTGGTGTGATTACTATTGAAGACGTTTTGGGAGAACTCGTCGGAGATATCAGTGATGAATATGATGAGGATGAAGAGGAAGAGATTGTTCTTTGCTCTGATGGAAGCTACTTGACTGACGCAAAGACAAGTCTATATTTGGTTGAAGAGCAGTTAGATATTTCTATTCCAAGACACGCAGATTATGAAAGCATTAATGGATACATTTTTTTCGTGACAGGGATCATTCCTAAAGCTGGATTCCGAATTTACCATGACATGTTCGATATTGAAATTCTTTCAAGCAACGAACGTAGCGTGGAAAAGGTTAAGATCTACATTCATAGCAAATCTAAGTTTAATCAAGATTAATTTTGCTATGAGCCGTGTATTTGTTGCTATGTCTGGTGGAATTGATTCTTCACTTTCTGCTGCTCTTCTTAAGGAAGAAGGTCACGAAGTAGTAGGCTTGTTCGTTTCTGGATGGGAAGATGACTT
>NZ_PPEU01000080.1:0-3260 GCF_003056015.1 Candidatus Similichlamydia epinepheli
AGTTCACGGATACGCCTCTTTAAGTGGTTTCTTTTGACTGCATTTCCGTATTTTTTACTGACAGTGATACCCAAACGCATACTGCTGCTGCGGACAAATGAAAAACACAAGACGGCGCCATGAAACCTCTTACCGGAACGACCAACTCTGAGAAACACACTCCTCTTCAAGATCCTTACCGACTTGGGCAAGATAAACATAATAACTTAAGCAGATAGTCTAGCGCGACCCGCAGCTCGCCTTCTGGCAATAATTTTTCGACCAGACCTTGTTGACATCCTTTTTCTAAATCCGAATGTTCTTTGTCTTTTTATTTTGCTTGGCTGATACGTGCGCTTAACCACTTTGCCCTCCTACCAACTAGCCTTGATCATCCCAGGGACAAGACCACAACTTGCCAACTCTCTGAGACAAATCCTGGAAACCTGAAACCTCCTAAGGAACCCCCTAGAACGACCTGTTAACTTGCAACGATTGCGCAATCTCACAGGAGAAGAATCCCTAGGCATTTTGCTCAATTCAAGACGAGCAAACTCTTTTTCCTCTTCTGAGGTCCTAAACGATCGTATCGTTTTAAGGAGACCTTCTCGCTTCTCTTTGAACTTAGCAACACATCTTTCGCGACGCTTTTGCTTTTCAACCATCGCTTTACGAGCCATTTTTCCCCATCCCTTCGTTCTTCTTGACAAGACCTCTTCTTAAGCCGATGGAAGATTTCCTAGATGGTCCGCTTTGTCTCTGCTTACGATTAGGATCCTTTTTATTAATGACGTAAAGACGTCCTTTTCTCCTTACAATTTTGTCCCCTTTCGATGGGTCTGCCTTAACAGAAGCTCGAACTTTCATATTATCCACCAAACGTTCACACAATCCCCTGAAAGAGAAGCCGGCATTTTACAATAGTGTAAAGAATCTTTCAATCGCCTTTTCGGGTCTTTTTAGAAATATACTGATCTAGTAGTAATTGTCTCGTTTTTGGAGGAAGTTTAATATTTTCTTTGCCTTGGTAAAGATCAATCATGAATTGTTCTATCCCTGCATTATTTGCAAGTATTGATGTTTTAAGCTTCGGTCCAATACCTGGAATAGAATCGAGCATGCTTTTGGTTTGATTTTTCGATCTTTGTTTTTTCTGAAAAGATAGCGCTACATGATGAGCCTCGTCCCTTAGCATCTGAATAAATAACGTATAAGGGCACATCGGCTCCAAAATACGAAAGTTGCTTGTAGAAGGCCCCCAAAGCTTTTCCGAAGTTAGACCTTTTGTGTGTTTCCCTTGATCCTTACTTAAAGCAAGAAGAGGAATACTAGTTAGTTTTAGCTCTTGTAGACACTCATAAGCAACGTTCCAGTGTGACTTTCCTCCGTCTATTAGAATCAAATCAGGAAACTCCTTTTTGCCCTTGTAACGTTTCATCATGAATGTTCGAAGTATTGCGATGTCATTTCCATTTGTCAGACCCCAATTGTACCGTCGATATTTATTTCTATCGAGCTTTCCCTCTTTAGAAACGATGACAGCTGAAACTGATTGATGCCCTTGCAGATGTGAATGATCGACACACTCAATTAATGTTGGGGTTCGACTTAACCCAAAAAAATTCCCCATTTCCTCCATTTTTATTAATGGAGCAGTCCCAGTAAGCGTTTGCATTTTAGCGAGAGCGTTTAAATATAGTAGGCGGGCCCACGAAATTAATGGTTCCTGTCTTGGGGTCGCTATTTCAATGGATCTAGATAGTACTTCCGATAAACATTCACTTAGAGCTTCAAATTCTTTTTTTTGATCTACGCAAAGAACTATCTTCTCTATTGAAGGACGTACAGCAATGCTCATGTAATAGTGAAGGATCCATGTCTGCAAGATGTCTTCACAATCCCCTATGTGATCTGAAATAACGAAGTGATCCATCTGCATCAATCGACCTTCTCGATATGCAGATCTTGAAATAAGCATAGAAGAGTCATTATTAACGATGCAGAATATGTCTGCAGACTCGTTATTGATCGCATCAACCGATTGGCCTGATGTTGAAACGGACCATGATTCGATCCTGGAATGTAAATCTCTTAGGTAGGCAGCATGTTCAAATTCAAAATTGTCAGCAGCAAGATTCATGTACGACTGTAATCTATTTAAAACAGAGTGAATTTTTCCATTTAAAAATTCGATTACAGCTTCAACGTGAGTGAAATACTGATCTCTAGAACACAAATCAACACAAGGGGCAGGGCATCGTTTAATTTGGTAGTAAAGACATGGCGTTTTACGTTGGGAAAACTCCTGATCTGAACATCTTCTCAGTGGAAAAATTCCTTGTAAAACATCAAGAATTTCCCTAGCACTCTTGGAGTCTGTATATGGCCCCCAAAGAAGAGACGTAGAGCTGATTTCGTCTTTTGCACGAATCAGACGAAGCTTTGGCCAAGATTCTTTAGGGTCAATATGAAACAGATAGAAGGAGCTATCATCTTTTAAGCAAGAATTATACTTTGGGCGATGTTCTTGAATTAGCCTCCTTTCAAGCAACAAAGCCTCTTTTTCAGACGTAACAAGTATGAAGTCGATCTTTTTAAGATCAGATAGCAAATAGGGTATCATTCCCCTTTCATCACGACCACGAGTGAAATATTGCGAGACTCTTTTACGAAGATCAATAGCCTTGCCGATGTAGAGTATACACTCCAAGTCTCCTTTCATCAAATATACACCAGGAGAATTTGGAATGTGCGTAAGGTCACGAGTAGATATAGGCATAGCCGCAATTTTACAAAAAACACAAATGTTTCATTTGCGTTAATTTGGGTTCGGGTGAGAATTGCTAACAGTCTCTATCATTTTTTGTTGTCGATACAAACAATTTATACATGCAGGTAAATTTTTCATATATCGAAATGAGTTAGAAACTGATTTTGATCGAAAGTTAAGGTATTTCATCAAAATATGAAGCTTCCCAATGATCAGAAACTGCACTTTATCAATCTGTTCGATAATGTATAGGATCTATACGCGTAATAAAACAAAAAATACTAACGTTATATTTTTACTGTTTGTACAGCCTTTATAAAGGCTTTGCATTTTTGGAATAATTCAAGTTCTATTTTTTACTTTTGTCAAATATAGACTTCTTTTTACTTGCTGTTTTTGCTTGTTCTTTAGCTTGTGTTTCTTCTGATCCTGTCTAGGAGAGCTGTTGGGTATGTTCCAGTAAAATTAAAAAACTTTTTTCATTTAAAAGGTTTTGGCGAAATATCACATT
>NZ_PPEU01000081.1:0-3242 GCF_003056015.1 Candidatus Similichlamydia epinepheli
TTGCTGCTTTTTTCTCTTTCAAAAAGAGAAAAAACAAGCTGTTTCCAAATAAGACGTTCGCGAATAGATGTGTTCTTATCGAATAACTCTTTGACACTGTCTCCTTTCCAAAGGATTTGAAAAAACGCAGAAAATAATAAGGAAAAGTTTTCCTGTTGCTTCTTCTGTAAGTTGGTCTCCAAAAGACATTTTAACTCTAACCAGTCAGTTTTTTGATGAAAAGATTGCCAGTCAAATCCAAAAAACGGCGTCAATAATAATCTTGCAATACGAGGAGAGATAGTGCCCCAAATTGCAGTAAGCAAAGCCCACATCCAACATGCTACTTGCCTAGTTTCGTCTGGAAAAATACGAGGGACATGAACAGGAATTCCATCCATCTCTTTAAGAAGATCTTTAGCCATGGAATGACGAGAAACTAATACTGCAATTTGACTAGGACAAACACCTTGTTGTAATCTGCTTTTGATCCTCACAGACGTCTCTCTGAAAAGAGACGCCCAAGTCCCATCCCATGAAAGAAAATGTAGACGTTGTTCAGATTTGTCGTCTTGATAATGGGCAGCAACTGAAATAGGATCAATAGACTGCTTGGTTCTAGGAAGAAACATCCAATCTGGAGAAGCCGAAAAAAGCAAATTAAGAGATTTCACAAGCGAAGATTGTGATCGAAAATTTGTCTCTAAAGTATAACTCTCTGATAAGACTTGTGACGCTTTAAAATACGTGTAAACATCACTTTTACGAAATGAGTATATCGATTGCTTTGGATCTCCAACAAGAACAAGGCGTTCTGGAGACGGATTAAAAAAAAGTCGCTCGAAGATTTTCCATTGAATTGGGTCTGTATCTTGAAATTCGTCAATAATAACGTAAGAAAATTTCTTCTGACATTCTCTCAAAAAATTCTCTTCATTTCCTAGTTTATCTATAAGTTTTTTAAGTAGGGCATCAGGCTGTGCACCTTGATTGAATTGAATAGATTGCCACCAAGAAGATGAGAAAATATGAGAGAGAAGGAGCGATATAAATATCTTTCCTTGGTTAAAACACCTAAATTCACGATGGAATTCCATCTTCAATTGATCTGCCCAAGAAAGATCAATTCTTCCTACATGAGACTTAAGTAGCAAATCGGAACCTATTAAAGACAAAGATTTTATAATTGCCTTTAAGTCTTTTAAATTAACTCTTTTAGAATTAAGGGCTCTCAACCCATCAAAAAGAAGCTTTCTTTTCATCTGATTAGATGCGAAACCTAAGAAAGGGAATCCAGCATCTACATAGTTTTTCCAAACATCAGCAGGAGATAGTTTCCACTCAGAGAAACGACACCTAATCGCACGTAAAGTCCGTTCCCATGAAAGACTTCTGTGAAGTAATGGATAAACATTTTCCTCATCTAAAAGATCTTTGTATATTCGATTAGATGAGAAAAACCAAGTTTCCTCCATTAGTGAATCCCACTCTTCTTCTCTAATAGGGAAACTACTTCTTCCTAAATTAGTATAAAGATAACGAGCCAAATATATTGGTCCAATTCGATGGACCCAATTCGTTCGATCAACTAAAGAAGGCATCTGATAAAAGGGATCCTGCTTAAGAAGAAACTGGCAAAATCCGTGAATTGTGAATATTGGCAACCTATCTACACTCTCCAACCCCATTCTTAGTAAACGCTGAACAGATAAAGCAGATCCCTTTTCCAGATGCCTTCTTTAGTTGATCGAACGAATTGGGTCAAATGTATTAATGTCTTCGTCAGATCGTAATTTTTCATAAAAAAAAGAGATAGCCTTTCTAATTCTTATAGACAATTGTCTAGATGCTTTACGCGTAAACGTCATAATCAAAATTTCTTCGAGTCGAGTTCCTTCAAAGAGTGCTCTCAAGAAAAGGTGTTCGATAGAAAAAGTCTTCCCTGTCCCTGCTGAAGCCTCTAAAAGAAACGATCCCGACGAGAAAAAAGAACGTGATAGAAGATCAAATTCCTTCTTCACATTTTCCACTCAATTGACTTGGAAAAAAAAGACTTAATTTCTTCCTCAAAAGGAGTTACAAGATCTTCCCATCCAACTCTAAATAATTCTTCACGTTGATTCGGAGTGATAGATTCTTCTAGATTGCGAATCAGCCAAATAGGTGTGTTTGCAGGCAGACTCAGATTCCAGATGTGATTTTTCTTTAATCGACTAAAGAAATTCCATGGCATAAGGCAAGTAGATCCCTGTAAACAAAGTAGAAATAATTTCTTTAAAAGGCTCTCTGCCTCATCCAAAGAAAATAGTAATTCTCGATCAGATTCAGTTCTAATTTTTCCCTCAAATCCAAAACAAGTTGGAAGCATCCTGAAAGCAAGCATTTCAGGTAACCACGGGAGCAAAGTGCGAACAGACTCTAGAACTTCATCCGGTATAACAATCCCATTCGAATCTATTTTAAGTTCGTATGAAAAAGATCCAGTTATTCGATAATTTCCAATTTCAATTGAAGGAAATAAGTATTTGCTACCGTCTAACTTTTCAGGAACATGCAACGCATCTGAGCAAATGACTTGATATTCCTCATGTCTGACTTGATTCAACATAATTCTCTCTTCGAATGAGGCGAAAGAACGAGGCCATGTAGCGTGAATCCAATCATGTGCGCATTTTATGTCGTGTTCTTTAATCCTTTTAGAAGCAAAAAAATTGCTAGAACAAATATTAAGAGAGTCAGACTGTTTAATATTTTTATCAAGTAAAATTTTTTGCAAAAAGAAGGCCGATGGGTTACGCAAAAACGATCGCATATCGACTAAAGAAAGAGTTGAAGACAACTTAACAAGTTCAAGCCATCCTGCACCACCATCCCTGTGTTGGCAATCCATATCTCGTTCAGATAATGAGTGGAGACGATGAACGGAATCATTACAAGGAAGTAATCTCACATCAATTCCATCTTTATCCAAAAAAGTTAAAAATTCCTCTAAAACAGATGAAGCATGGCTTTCTTCAAGGCTTTGGCACTCCTTTGAATGAGAGTAAAATAAAACTAGTTTGTCCTGCGCCGCGCAAATAGATTCAAGAAAAGCGTAACGATCCAACCCAATTGAGGATGGTTCATATTCTAAAAAAGACTTACTATCAATCCATCTATGTTCATCTGATCTCCTCAATAACCAATAAAATCTGCCCAAATGAATCAGGAGCACAATGGATTTTCAAGCTGTTATCACCACAAATTAACGGAAAAGTTGGCCT
>NZ_PPEU01000082.1:0-3215 GCF_003056015.1 Candidatus Similichlamydia epinepheli
CACCCATCCCTTTTGCCATTCCAGATAATCTTTCTTTCTCTCCTTTAGCCTATCAAATTTCTTTACCTGATGGTCGATGGATTCATGATCCATATGCTTTTCCTATTTGTTTTTCCGATTTTGATGCCTATTTATTTGGGAAAGGAGTGCACTATGAACTTTTTGAAAAGTTAGGTGCCCATTTATGCTGTTTAGATGGAGTTTCTGGTGTACTTTTTTCCGTTTGGGCACCTCGAGCAAACAGTGTATCTGTTTTAGGAGACTTTTCTCTTTGGGAGTCTGGTGTCTTTCCAATGTGTCGTCATGAATCAGGTATTTGGAGTCTTTTTATTCCTGGTTTAAAAGATGGTGAGAGATACAAATTTGCTATTCATCAAGCAGACCAAGTCACACTAAAAAGTGACCCATTTGGTTTTCAATTTGAGATGAGACCGGCCACAGCATCTATCATTAACAATCAGTGGAAAAGCTATTCTTGGAATGATCAAGAGTGGATGCAGAAACGAAAAGAAAATTCCCGAGAACGGCCTCTTGCTGTTTACGAAGTACATTTGGGTTCTTGGAAGCGCTCCTCAGGACAATTTTTGTCCTACGAAAAGCTAGCATCAGAATTGGGTAAGTATGTACGTCGATTGGGCATGACTCATATTGAATTGTTACCTATTTCGGAACATCCTCTTGATGAGTCGTGGGGTTATCAGACAACTGGTTACTTTGCTCCGACGAGTCGCTTTGGAACGATTCAAGATTTTCAGCAATTTGTTGATACATTGCATCAGTTGGGCATTGGTGTGATCCTTGATTGGGTTCCAGCTCACTTTGGCCCAGATGAGCATGGGCTTTGTAAGTTTGATGGATTTCCTCTTTTTGAAGATGGTGATCCTTTACGACAAATTCATCCACATTGGGGTACGCTTCAATTCGATTATGGTCGTCATGAAGTGTCGAACTTTCTTTTGGCAAGTGCTCTTTTTTGGTTGAATGTTCTGCATGTTGATGGTTTGCGAGTGGATGCTGTTTCTTCCATGCTGTACCGAGATTATGGACGTGAAGATGGTCATTGGAGTCCCAATCGATATGGTGGCAAAGAAAATCTAGAAAGCATGGAATTTCTTAAACATCTCAATTCGATTGTTCATTTACGTGCGCCAGGAGCATTAACTTTTGCCGAAGAGTCAACCGATTGGTCACGCATGACTTGGTCTCTTGAAAAGCATGGATTTGGATTTGATTTTAAGTGGCAAATGGGATGGGTGCACGACACATTACAATATTTTGGTCTCGATCCTTATTTTCGTGGTTCCAAAAAAAGATGGGGGCAACAATGTTGGCCCTTCAACAAGGCTATAGAATGGGCTTCCTCGCTCAATGGCCTCAGCAAAACAAGGCTCTCCCGGTGGTTTAATGTTCAAATCGATCAAAACAAAAAATGTCCCCTTCTTTGAAAACGAATGGAACTGGTTCCGATCCAACAACATAATACATACCGGGCCCTCCTCCTTTTCTGGTAGTTCGAAAGCCACGCACCCCTTTAGGAAAAAGAAAAAAACAAATTATTGATTGATGAATCGTTAACACAAAGCGCCTGATCTTTCGTCTTGACCACATCAAACTACATGAACCAAACCCAAGGGGCAAATTACGCAACCTACCAGCTATAGACCATTGAGGAAGAGCGGGCAAAAGAGAAATCACTTGATCTTGTTTACAAATGATCGAGTTCAAGGCAGACTTACCAAAATAAGAAAGAATTTGTAATGGGCTACCTTCACCACGGAAAAAAGAGGGATTGCCATAAAATCTTTTCTCTTCCCAACTCGGAACGAATGTAGAAGAAAAATGACGTCTCCATGCTTTAAGAAAAGAGGCATCAAGAAGTTCCTGAGATGACACTGTACAATCTACACCAGATGATGTGATTTGTGGAGGCACAAGTAACGAAAGGGCATACAAACAAGGAAGTAAATCAGCTGGATTTCCTCCTCGATCGAGAGAATGAAAACATTTTTTCTTGTGAGAGCCAAATGAAAGTTTTGGAAGTAGATCCATCATTTTTTCAGGCTTTCGACAAGGCTTATATGTCCCATGCAAATCAAATTCGATCGCATCGCCTTTCTTCACATCAATATGATTTCCTGAAGTGCTATCCATAGAAAAAGTTTGGCCACGCAAGAATGAGAAAACAAAATGATATGGGTCACAACCAATCCGAAGAGAGAAAACAGTCACTGTTGTAACCATCTGTAGTGTCACAGTAATACATTGACGATCCCAATCACATTGTACAAAGAAACGCTCAATATCGTGTGACAATCGAAGATGCCATGTATCAACTTTTCTTTCTTCCCGATTGCTCCAATCGAAAAAACAAAGACATGTTGGAAAAATTTGTACTACCCAAAAAGTAGAAGGAATCCAATAGGTAGAGCCCACTTCTTCACTAACAGAAGAATAAGACAGAAAAACAGGGACAGAGAAAGCTATCATGCAAATGATCAAAAGAAAATAAAGCGGTTCATGTTGAGAAGAACCTAGAAATAAGGCAAGCGACAAGATTTGATCATTGTAAAAAAGATATTTTATGATAGTCAAGAGAGGAACTGCCTCTCTCCTTACTTCATTGCTCCGAATCTTGGCGACAATGATTCGCTCTGTTAAACTGCAATCGGCCACTGCTGGGGTGCATAGCTCAGTGGTTAGAGCATCTGCCTTACAAGCAGAGGGTCACAGGTTCAAATCCTGTTGCACCCATCTAGGCGACCCAGTTAATGTTTTTTTGCAGAGGCAACGGGATAGATTTCATTTTTCAACCGAATTGTGATCGTTTGTGCGGGAGTAGTTCAATTGGTTAGAGCGCTGGCCTGTCACGCCGGAGGTTGCGGGTTCGAGCCCCGTCTCTCGCGAGTGATCACGTCTTGTGTGCCTCTTTCCATTCTCTCAATCTAGATAGTTTAGGAGAATGTAGAGTATGGTTACCTGTTTTGAGAAGGGTGGCACACTTGTGAAAATTTTATCCCGCCTCTCTTCCTATTTTATTATTGCCACGGGAGCGTTGCTCACAGCATTCGCTCTTCATTTCTTTTTGATTCCTAATCAGTTGATTGATGGTGGAACTGTTGGGCTTGCAATTTTAATCACACAAGTCTTCGAAGCTCCTTCGAAGCTTCCGCTAGCAGTTTTAATTCTATCTTCTCCTTTTGTTTTTTTGGCCCAAA
>NZ_PPEU01000083.1:0-3209 GCF_003056015.1 Candidatus Similichlamydia epinepheli
TAAACCCTTACTAAGACAACGTTCTAAAACAGATGGAATATGTTTTTTTTCTTTTTGTAGAACAGTGTGATTATTCAATTGAGAGTGAGATATCGTATTGTTTCTATTCATAAGTAATTTAAGAAAAAGAAGTTCTTCTCTATCCACTTTTTCTCGAAGGCAATCTCCTAGTCCGTGTGTTTTTTGCCAAGTTTGTGTGTTGAGTACCATCTCTCCATCATACAAAGACCACAATACCATTTTCTCTTCAGTAGTGAGTGGTTTTGGACTATACTTGACTTTAAGTTCAGTGTAAGGGACGAGCTCTCGTTTCACTTCGAGCAAAATAGCTTGAGGGTATTTTTTGTGAAAAAATTGGGAGAGGCTTTCGTTTGTTTGGGTAGAGATAAATAGCTCGCAATAGGACCTTTTAGGTGAGATGGATTCCATCAACATAGAGAGAGGGAATTCTTTAAATCTGTATGTGTACCCTGCGAGGGCTAATACTAAAATCCAGGCAAGACGCATGAAAAGCTCCTAAGTTTGATACATAGGTAAGGCGTTGTGAAAAGCTATCGGGATTCATTTTTTCATGCTTTTTTAAAGTCGACCGGGTGGTTGTTTGGTCTGCTTGTAAGCTGTCTGTTTGTAGCTGGTTTGGCTACGTTTCTTCTTTCTCGAGCCCCTCTTAGTTCAGGGGGGAAATACGCCTTGTACACTTCTTCTAATGCAAATGGGGTTTTTTTAGAGCCAGATCTGGATCGTTCTGTATTCCTAGAGATTTCATTTCGTGGAGAAATGAACGGTCGTTCTTTTTCAAGAAATGACGTTGAAGGAGCACTTGATTACGCCACAAATTTGATATCGGAGAAGTGGAGAGGGATTGTTGCTTTAATTATCAATGTCGATTCTCCTGGTGGACTTGCCAAAGAGGGATTCGATCTTTTCGATTGCTTAGAGGTGTGGAAACAAAAGGAACAGATTCCAATTTATGTTCTCGTCAATGGAATGTGTGCTTCGGCAGCATTTTTCACTAGTTGTGTAGCTGATCGAATTTTTGCTGATTCCATATCCCTAATTGGTTCAATAGGAGTAGTCTCTCCATGCGTATCATTCGGAGAGACTTTGGAAAAGATAGGAGTCGATGTTAAGTTGGTTAGTGCGGGTACAGGCAAAACAGATTTGCACTATTTACTTCCATTAGATGAAGAGGGCATTTCTAGGCGTCAAACTTTGGTTGATCAAATCTACGATCGTTTTTTGAAACATGTATCTTTACATCGAAAGATTCCTATAGAACGCTTACGGGAAGAGATAGGTGCTTCTATCTTCCTTCCAGAAGAAGCATTTGAATTGGGATTGATAGATGAAGTTGTTACAGGTAGAGCTGGATGTTTGCGTTCTATAGAGCGTTTGCAAGGAACCGTAGAGTCATCTGTTGTGCGAGTTGAGAAAGTGTCAACATTTCCGTCCATGTTCGAAGCGTGGTTCTCATCACTTGATACATCCAGTTTCCTCTCTTATTTTTCGATTCGATGAATGATCCTTCTTTTTCTTTTGTTGTTGATGCGTCAGGAATACTTTTTCGGTCTTTTTTTGGAATGCCACCACTAAAAAATAAAAAAGGTGCTCCGACTGGAGCTCTTTTTTCGTTTGTTCGTTTTTTGATTCGTTTAAAGAATGATTTTCCAGGATCTCCCGTAGTCATTGTTTTGGATGGACCAAACAATAAAAGACGTAGACGAGAAATTTATCCTACCTACAAAGAAGATCGTATAGAGTTGGACCCTGATCTCTATACTCAAATATTGGAAGTTCCTTTTTTATGCGATTGCTTTGGAATTTCTTGCCTTTACATTGAAGGAGAAGAAGCAGACGATGTCATTGGTAGTGTCGTAAAGTCAGTGAATAAGAAGATCGGGGTAGTCTCTTTTGATAAAGATCTATGTCAACTTGTTTCTTCTAATGTGCAGATAGTTAGACCAACCAAGGATGAATGGGTTTTTCTGAATGAAAATGGGGTTCGTTCAGAATATGGCGTGTTACCTCATCAGATTCCCGCATGGTTAGCTATAGTTGGAGATTCGTCTGATGGGTTGCCGGGAATACCTGGGCTTGGCCCTAAAACAGCTTCTAATCTTCTTGCCAAATACGGGACTCTTTTAAATGCAATTGAATCATACCCTTCTTCTAATCGAATAGGGAATCTCCTTAGTAAATATAAAGAACAGGCTCTTTTTGTAGAAAAATTTACACATTTGATTGATACAATTATTCTTCCATCTTTTGTTTGGGAACCCCCGAAATTACAACCAGGTCTAGAAGAATGGTTGCAGGAAAAGGGTTTTATTTCGTTTTTGAAAGCTCTGTTTAATAATTTTTCATCTTGATTGTACATAGCTTGTTTGGGAGAAAATGGCTAGTTAGTTAGAATATGATACTTGCTCTGGCAGTCTCGATTCGAGAGCTGGGAAGGGCGTTCGTGAGTTTTGGTCTCATTCCCCTCGAAGGTTGTTTTTTTCACTGACTTTTTTGTTTATGATTGGTTCGTTTTCCGAATTCGAGGAGTTGTGAGTTGTTTCTAGGAGAGCGTTAATTTTTGGAGCATTTAGCCTCCTCTTCGAGCATTTATGTTTGTAGACCAAGTCTATTTTTCTGTTGATGAAGTTGTTCATCTTCTCTTTCTGTCATTTAAGGGACTTACATGAATTCCAGATCTTTCAATCAAGAGTCTCCGTCGTCGGAACCTCTTTCAAAACATTCAGGGACGAAAGTTGTTTGTGATGAGCGGTCTAGGGAAAATCTTCTTGTGCCACCTTCCGTGCTTGTATCTCCTTCTTCTGGACAAAGAAGGTCTTCCCCCAAGGATAACGGCATGTCACGTTCTCGATCAGTCGAAAAGTCTATTGAACGAGGATCAGAGAAGATTCCTAGCGAAAGGAGAGAGCGTCGACCTCTCCCTAGAAGGCAAAAGCAAGATAGATCGTCGATGGTAGGAAGCCATGGGCAAACATTTTCTTCTGACCGCATATATTCGGGTGGTTTACGTGATCAGCAGGAGGATCGTTGTCGTTTGATTCGTATTTCTCCAGAGGAAAGCAGTGCCTCTTCCATGGATGAAGATGGAGCCCAAGTACCTTCTGATAGGACAGCTAGGGTTACACGCATAGCTGATCTTCAGAGAATGAATGTGGAAGGTCTACATGCTTTTGCTAAGCAGATTGGTTTTC
>NZ_PPEU01000084.1:0-3064 GCF_003056015.1 Candidatus Similichlamydia epinepheli
ACGTATCGCTCGCCACAAGCAGTAGCGCACTCTTTTATGACAGTTTTTGCTTGTTTCTTAGTTCCAACAAAGAGAACAGCTTTATGATTCCCTACTATATCCTTGATGGCAACACAAGCTTGCCTTAAAAGTTGTAATGTCTTCGCCAAGTCAATGATATATATCCCTTGGCGCAACCCGAATATGAAAGGTTTCATTTTCGGATTCCAGCGATTCTTTTGGTGGCCGAAGTGACCGCCTGCTTCTACTAGCTCCTGAATCATTAACTCAGAAGTCTGGCTCTGTCCTTGTTCCAAGCCTTGTCCCTATTGTTGAAATTGACGACGGCATCCTAACTCTGCAGGCATGCAGAAAAGATTTCGGTCTTGGTAATACCTAAATTTTAGCGCCCGATCAGAATCGAACTGACACTTTCAGCTTGGAAGGCTGATGTTCTGCCATTAAACCACAGGCGCAAAAGACAGAGATTCTATCACGCATCTACTATTAATTTGGATTGCTTTAAAACTCCAAAGACCCTGGACTTCTTGGGAAGGGTATTGTCTCCCTTATATTTTCTACACCAGTTATCCATCTTATGATTCGTTCAAAACCAGCTCCAAAGCCACTGTGAGGGATAGAAGCAAATCTTCTCAAGTCAAGATACCAATCGTGAGATTGATGTGAAATGCCTTTATTTTTCATCCTTTCTTCAAGATAGTGAAGTCTATCTTCTCTCTGACTTCCTCCGATCACTTCTCCAATACGAGGAAGGAGAACATCTAAACTTGCTACAGTGTTACCGTCTTCATTGATGCGCATGTAGAAAGCCTTCAAAGATTCCGGAAAATCAAAGACGATGGTAGGTTTTTTACTGTATTGTTCTGTTAGAAAACGTTCATGTTCAGTTTGAAGGTCAATTCCCCAAACTGGTTCTATTGCAAATGATATATTGCTTTTTTTTAGAATCTTAATGGCTTCTCCATATGAAATCTTGCAAAAAGATTCTTGTGTCACATTCTGTAGTTTACTCAATAAGTCTGGTTGAAACTTATCTTGACAGAAGAGAAGTTCTTCTTCGCATTTATCTAAACACCAAAGAGCCAAAAAACGAAGATAGTCTTCACTCAACTTCATCATGTCTTGCATATCTGCAAAAGGGACCTCTGGTTCAATCATCCAAAATTCAGCTAAATGACGAGGAGTGGTTGAATGCTCAGCCCGAAAAGTCGGTCCAAATGTATAAACAGGACCTATCCCACATGCAAAAGCTTCTGCATTCAATTGACCAGAAACAGTTAGATAAGCTGGATGGTCGAAGAAGTTTTTTCCGTTTTTTTTCTCTACCTGGAATAGATCACAACCTCCTTCACAATCGGTTGGAGTCAAAATAGGTGTCGCAAGATGCAAAAATCCACGCTCCGAAAAAAAATTGTGCGTGGCCATTGTTAGAGCATGTCGCAATCTCATGATTGCGCAGATGCTTTTAGAGCGACTTCTTAGGTGAGCAATCGAACGAAGGAACTCGAATGAATGTTCTTTTTTTTGTAATGGGAATGATGATGAAGGGCAAGTCCCAATTACTTCTATCTTTGAAGCTTTCAATTCAATGCTCTGTTTCTCTCCTCGACTTGAGCAGAGAGTCCCTATGCAAGATACCGCACATCCAAGTTCTATGTTTTTTTGCATGATGGTTTCAGGAATAACTACTTGAAGAGATGAAAAACAGGACCCATCGTAAAGAGATAAGAAGGTAATTCTTTTTTGATTCCTGACAGCCCGAGCCCATCCTCTAACACGAATTAAATTGGGTTCACTCCCATTCAGATGGGTTAAACAATCATGAACTGAAGAAAGAGGGATTTCTTCCACTTTTTACCTCCTTGAGATGGCGAATTTCCTCTTTCCAAACAGCTGGTCCCTCGGGGGTTTCAAGAATTTTTGGTAAGATTGCTGTCCTGCTATCCAACATCAAATAGTGAAAAGCATCCCAGCCAATTTCTCCAGCCCCAAGAGAGGCGTGTCTGTCTACTTGAGACCCAAGGCCTTTTTTTGAGTCATTCATGTGGAGAAGACGAAGATGAGAGAGACCGATTTTTTCATCGAATCTTTTTAGCATCTGGTCAATGTCTGTAGATGATCTAATGTCGTAACCTGCAGCGAAAAGATGGCAAGTATCTAGACATACAGAGAGAGGAATTCGAAAATCAACTCGATCTATCAAAAACGCTATTTCATCGAAGTTTTTACCAACTTGGCTGCCTTGCCCGGCCATCGATTCAAGCAGTATAATTGGACCTTTTGAAGATGCAAATTCAACTTCTAATGAGAGCAATCCTTCCAAAATTTTTAGAAGACATACCTCAATAGGTTGAGATCCACTCGACCCGGGATGGAAAACCAAAAAATCTATTTCAAGAGATTGACAACGTATAATCTCTTCACGGAAAGCAATTCGGCTCTTCTCAACTACATCGTCATGCTCAGAACCAAGATTGATTAGATAACTAGCATGACTAACTACACAGCCAATACCTGCTTCCATCCTAGCCTTCTTCCAAAGACAAATCTCTTCGGAAGAAAAAGGAGCTCTGCTTTTCCAAGTTCTCTGATTAGAAGTGAACAACTGAACAGCATCTGCTCCAATCGATGCAGCCTCACTACAGGCTTTGTCTACACCACCGGAAGCTGAACAGTGAGCGCCCAGCATAACTGCCTAGCCGTTGTGTGCCAAGAACTCGCAAACGGTAGACACGTTGATATCGAGAGGAAGCGGAATCTGTTCTGCAAGAGGGTGACTCAAAAGTCTACCTTTAAACGTGTCTACTTCTAGTTCAAGATATTCTGGAACCTCTCGCCTCTTGTTACCAATGTTGGTCTTAGTAATCTCATTTTGAAGAGATGGCAGAATCGATATCTCCATTCCTGGTCTAACCTGAAATGATCGAATATCAACTCTCTTCCCATTCACAGCAACATGACCATGTGCAACAGCTTGCTGAGCTGCGAACGGAGTCGACGCAAATTTCAAGCGAAATACCACAATATCAAGACGACATTCAAGAAGACACAATAAATGGTCAGC
>NZ_PPEU01000085.1:0-3045 GCF_003056015.1 Candidatus Similichlamydia epinepheli
ATGTAATGGTCGTCTACTACGTTGGCCAAATGATAAGTAGGCATTCCATCAGATTTGAGAAGGACCTGATCGTCTACATCAGACCATGGATAAGTAAGTTCACCGCGGATTCCATCATAGAATCTAGATTCGCCTTCCAATGGAACACTCAAACGAATGACATACGGTTCGCCTGCCAATTCCTTAGCCGTCAACTCGTCCTTGGATAGATACCTGTACCTTCGATCGTATCCCTTTTTACCACCGGAAGACAGAGCTCGCATCAAACGAAGCTCATCTGGTGTGGCAAAACATTTATAAGCTTTACCAGCTTCAAGAAGCTGATACGCGTGCTGACGATACAGATCTTTCCTTTCCGATTGACGATAAGGGCCATAGGGCCCTCCGACATCTGGCCCTTCCGACCAATTTATTCCTAGCCATCGCAAGGCTTTGAAAATTTCCTGTTCACATTTTTCAGAAGAGCGCTTCTGATCAGTGTCTTCAATTCGAAGCAAAAAAATTCCATTATGTCGACTGGCAAAGAGCCAATTGAAAAGGGCAACGTAAGCCGTTCCAACGTGTGGATCCCCAGTTGGAGAAGGCGCAATGCGGACGCGAACCGTCATTTCAAACCCTTAAGATGATCAGATCAATTAAAGGAAACTTCAATCAGCTATCTTCATTATCAGATGTAGTAGCGTCCATGTAAAGGTAATCCTTAACAACATTGATAGACTCAATCAGTTGGAAATCAGATTCCTTCCAAGAAGGTGAATTTGTCAAAAAAAGACGCAACGAATCATCTTGTTGAGTTGACTTCTTGAGAGCCTCCTGGTAGTCGTTGCTCGAGAGGATACGATCTTGGGAGTTTTTTTGCATATGTCGGATCATTTCTTCTGAGAAGGTATTAACCGTTTGTCTGTTCTCTATGTAAATTGGAAGAACATGTTGCCTCAAGAGTTCAGGAAAGTCTTCTAGATGATCGTCAAAGGTTGGGGAAATATCGTCAGCCGTCAAGTGGAACTGTGTACATTCTTCGCCAATGTTGGCTTGTGAAGTTAACCCTGGAACAATTATATGTGGTCGCACGCCACGTCCTTGTGGGCTCTTACCAGAAACTGTGTAGTACATCCCTCTGGTAAGTTTAATTTCCCCTTGTGTTTGTATGCGTGTTTGGTCTTGTGAAAGGAACATTTGAAAAGATCCTTTCCCATAAGTCCTGTCATCCCCAATTATTAAAGCCCTACCGTAATCTTGAAGAGCTTGGGCGACAATTTCAGAGCACGATGCACTAGCACGACTTACAAGAACAAACAGAGGCCCTTGCCAAACTGTCTGCTCACCGAAATGACGAAATAATTGTAATGCGCTTTTGTTATCTCTAATAGAAACGATAACACCTGCTTTTACAAAAAGATTGACAACTTCTATTCCTTGCCTAAGGAGCCCTCCTGAGTTTCGTCTAAGATCAAGAACAATAGCCTTTAGTCCATCTCCTAATTCATTTTTCAATGTCCGAATTGTTCGACCAAGTTCTGCGGCACATGAATCTTCATGACTTGCGTAAAATGAATGAAGAGATATGTGAGCAATTGTTCCACTGCCAAATGCATTTTGATTAACTTCTATTCGTTTTCTCTGAAGAACAACTTTGCTTCTTGCTAAAGTCGCATCAAATCCTTCTCCATCTGTTCTTTGAATGCGAATTTTTACGGATGTATTTTCTGCCCCTTTCAGCCTCTTAACGATCTCATCAAGAGGCTCTCCTGAAATCGATATGTCATTTACGTGTGTTATGATGTCTTGGGCAAAAATAATTCCTGTTGAATCAGCTGGTCCGGATTCGATAACTTCGATGATGCGTGCGCCCTCTGGGGCAGACTCCAAGACGACCCCAATTCCAACTGTCTCTTGTTGAACTTCAATCATGAACTGATCAAATTCATCAGGAGTAAAGTATTCTGAATGAGAATCAAGAGCTGATACGAAAGCCTTTAGGAATAGGGTGTGAATCATTAATCTCCGATTAGACGGAGAAAGAAGACCATTAACCAAGTTCTTTGCTTTCGCTTCTAGATCAGCAAATGATTCTTGTTCTTTATTGTTGCCTCTCTGCATTTTTTCTAGTTTTTCGGTCGCATGCTGTACGAGAGTTGCGAAGTTAGTAAGTTTTCTCTCTTTTAGCTGTGTCAGAGTGGAGTCAATTAATTGCGAACTTGGAGCTTCCCACGTTTCCCAAAAAGATTGATCTAGATGCCCTTGTAGAGCAGAAAAATAGTTTAAGTAATTTCTTATTGTTCTCTCTACTAGATTGGGAGATAATTCGTTCCATTTGGCGTGCAAATCTAAGCATGTGTCAATTTTGGTCATAACATCTTCTTCGGAAAGTTTAGGCCAATTGAACCCGAAAAGAAGCAGAGGAAAGAAGGTAAGAATTAGGGAGCGATAACAAGATCGAAACCGCCCCAACAATTTGGAAAATTTATTCATGAATTTGAGTCCTTTTTCAAAGTCGTGGTCGAATTTCGTGCAGTAAGTAGAAAATGAGCCTGCGGAGGAACATCTGGGCTAGATGTTTAGCTGTGTCTATGTTGATTTTAAATAAAGATTAGACAAATTAAATAGTTGACAAACTAAGAAACTTTTAATGATACTATCGACTTTAAGTTTGAATGTTAGATCTTCCTGGAGTTTAGTTATGTCCCGAGGCATAAAGGATGATGTTGAAGGCTCAAGACCCTTTGATAACGAGAAAGAGGGAAAGAGTTTTTCCAGTCGGTCACAAAGGTCTCATCAAGATATCGAAGGGAGAGAGACTTCAGGCTCTTCCGCAAAGGCGCATGGCGATAGACAGGCAAGTGAAGAGAGAAGGGCTGTATCAATTACAGAGGCAGCTAAGATCAACAATGTAACTAGGCAAGCCATCTATGTTGCTATTAAACAGAAGAAGCTAAAAGCCTATAAGAAAATTGCTCGTTGGACAATTGACCTAGATGACCTAGCTGCTTATCGTCGAGACAGATATTCTCGATCAAAGAGCATGTATAATGGGAAGCTCCTTTT
>NZ_PPEU01000086.1:0-2952 GCF_003056015.1 Candidatus Similichlamydia epinepheli
CTGGTTGATTTCTGCGAGCATGTCTTCGAATTCAACTGCAGGTTGAGCCCAGAATATTTCTTGGTCAGGAGCTTCTTCAACTTGTTCGTGGGTTCTAGTAGGACGAGTCACAACACAGGCAGTCGTAGTGAGTTATCTTGCTGTTCTATTTTTTAACTTTTTGATGACATTGATGATTAACACTACGAGGGATTTTTTTGCATGACCTCTTGTATTGAACTGGACAACATTCATAAACGATACGGCGAGCATCAGATACTCAACGGACTTTCCCTTAAAGTGAATAGAGGTGAAACCGTTGTTATTATGGGCAGGTCTGGAGAAGGCAAGAGCGTTCTTCTAAAACATATCCTAGGACTAGAACGCCCTGATCAAGGTAGCGTTCACCTGTTTGGTATTGACATTTGGAAATGCTCAAAATTAGAACGAGCACACTGTTTACGTCATATTGGAATGCTTTTTCAAAACAGTGCTCTATTTGATTCGATGAGCGTTTGGGAAAATGTTGCATTCCCTCTAACTGTTCGAAACTATCAAGGGATACAATCTCCACGAGAAAGTAAAAGTGGCGATCGAATTGCTTGGGCTCTCAAACGAGTAGGCATGCTTCATGCTGCAGATAAGCTCCCATGGGAACTTTCTGGAGGAATGCGAAAACGAGCAGCTCTTGCACGGGTTATCGTCTATCACCCAACAGTCATCCTTTACGATGAGCCTACAACAGGACTCGATCCAATTACTGCTATGCAAATCAATGAACTTATTCTAGATGTTCAACGTGAGTTTTGCGCAACGAGTGTGGTTGTAACGCATGACCTAAACTCCGCTGCAACAATCGGCAATAGAATAGGATTTCATGAATATGGCCAGATCCAAGCACTTTTGGAAAGAGATCAATTCTTCAAATGTGAACTTTCTTCAGTCCAAAATTTTTTAAATACATCTTGCCCCCCTATTATTAAACAAACATTTGGATTCTAGACCTATGCGCGAAGGAACAAGGAACACTCTTGTTGGGCTATTCATTGTCTCTGGAACATTTATTCTTTTGAGTTTAGCACTATTTTTAAGACCAAACCTTGGAGACGGGAAACGAATTATACGCGTTCGTTTTAATGAAATTGATCGTCTCACAGTAGGTTCAAGAGTCTGTTTTGCTGGGAAATCAGTAGGACGAGTAGTAGACGTTCAATACGTTCCAGATGCTAGAAGAAAATCATTCGATAGACAAGGTAGAGTTTATCCTTTTGAGTTGACTCTATCTGTAGATTCGATTGCAAAAATATTAAAAACTGATCAAATTTTTCCACATAATATCGGACTTCTGGGAGAGCGCGTAGTATTTATTCGTCCTACTAGAACCCACGAACAAGTTGAAGAAGCTCCTGACCAAGAAATATTCTGGGCTCAACCTGCAGTTGAATTCGAAGACATGCTCGCAGAAATCAACCAGCTAATAGAAAAAGTCTCTTCAATAGAAAAAGAACTTCTCTCCTTTTTACAAAAATCTAATCAAATACTTGGTACGTTAGGAAATGCCACTGGATCAATAGATTTATCTGACCTACAGGATCAACTAAGTCGATTCATGATGTCATTCCAAGAAAATGTTTTTGAAGGTGAAACTATAAATGAATTCAAGAGTCTTCTAAAGCAATTCTCAAGAATTATTCAGTCAATAGAAGGAACCCTAATTCAACTTTCCAGTATGGAAAACTTGGAAAATAACATTTTGTCTCAAGGAATACTCTCTCTTCAACAAATCTTCGATGCTCTCAACTCAGGAGAAGGGACATTAGGACGACTCCTACAATCGCAAGACCTGTACCAAATTATTAAGTCTTTATTCGAACACGCTACGCAATTAGTTGAAGCCATTAAGAAGTACGGTGTATTTTTTCAGAACAACAAAGAATGGAAGCGCTTTCTTCAAGAACAAGAACGTGAGAAAGCTATTTACCAATCCGAACAATTATCAGAAAAGACGAACACCAAATGAGAGCAGGCATGCCACACACGCGAAACTTGGAGAAAGGTGTCTTCTTAATCGCAGCACCTGATATCGATAGCGGAGCATTTTTCCGAAGTGTGATTCTTTTGTGTGAGCACTCTCCTTCAGGATCATTCGGTCTTATGATCAATAAACCATTAGATTTGGAAATCCCTGAAGGGATAGCTCATGAATTACCAATGGAAAGTGGTCACCTATCCATTAGAGCAGGAGGACCTGTTCAAACAGATCAAGTTATGATTTTACACGATCTAATAACGACACACGACAGCAACCTTAAGATTTCTGATAGAATTTTTCTTGGAAGCGATCTGAAACTTTTGCGTGAAAAAGCAACTGGGAAAGATAACCTACATCTCTATTTTGGTTATACGGGATGGGCAAGCGGTCAACTGGAACGAGAGACTTTTGAAGAAAACTGGTACGTACACCCAGCAAGTCACCGATATGTATTCGAGGTTCCGGAAAAAAAATATGGAAAACATTACTCGAGGATATGGGAGGACGCTTCGCAAGTCTATCAACAATGCCAGAGGACATCCACCTAAACTAAAAAAACAAACAGCAATAGAAATCTAACGCTTGGAAAATTGAAAACGCTTTCTTGCACCAGGACGTCCGTATTTCTTTCTCTCTCTACGCCTGGAATCGACCCTCAAAAATCCCGCATCTTTGAGGATCGGCTGGGAACTTTCATTCTCACTAACAAGAGCTCTAGCCAATCCTAATCTAATAGCTACGGCTTGCCCAAAAAGACCACCACCTTGAACACGTATGAGAAGATCATAATTTCCTTGATCTTTCAAAAGAGTCAGAGGAGCAAATAAAGTATTCTTTTGCACCTTGGTCTTGAAGTAATCAAGTCCTTCTACACCATTAATAATGATCCGCCCAGAACCAGGCCTCAATCGAACAGAAGCAACAGCACGTTTTCTACGACC
>NZ_PPEU01000087.1:0-2917 GCF_003056015.1 Candidatus Similichlamydia epinepheli
CACGGCCCCAAATGTTAGAGGGACCATTCTCTCTTTGTTCCCCTTCCCTAGAACGCGCATAACTCGACGCGTTAAATCTATATCTTCCCAAGACAAGTGAGCCAGTTCACTTACGCGCAACCCAGAACTGTATAGCACTTCAAAAATAACTCGATCTCTTAACCCTTGTTTGGTGAAAACATCTGGAATAGCTACAATGTTTTTCAACTGCTCGCGCTCTAAGAACCGCAACGTACGTTGTGGTGTTTTCGGAGAGGGAAGATCACAAGCAGGGTTCCTGTCCAACTTTCCGATCGACTCGAAGTAACGAAAAAATGAGCGAAAGGCGGATAATTTACGGCAAATGGCCCTCTGAGAGCATGTCAGGCTTCCTATGAAACGTCTGAGTTGAATTGGGGTGATCTCTTTTATCTTTTGTGTCTCTTGTTTCTCTAAACAAGAAAAAAGTTGAGATAAATCTGACCTATATGCCCTTAGCGTTTCTGACGAGCAGCCTTTGAGGGAAAGAAAATTAAGATAGAGTGAGAGCGCTTCTTCAAGAAACATCTGATCTCTCCTCAGTGAGATATCGACTTTAGGGAGGGCGCCGGTAACGGTTATTCGCGAAGGAAAGAAATGAAAGGTCAAGCCGTTGTCTTAGAAAATATTTCCATGCAGTTCGGGGGACAAATTCTCTTTGAGGATGTTAATCTGTCGTTTGTCCCTGGGAATCGCTACGCTTTGACTGGTCCAAATGGGTCTGGCAAATCGACCCTTTTGAAGATCATCATGAAGCGCGAAAAGCCAGTCACTGGCACTATTTCCTGCCCTGAACGAATCGGGATGCTATACCAGAACACGGATCCATTCAAGGAAATGACTCTGAAAGAGGTTGTCATTCAAGGAAATGCTAGATTGGCAAATGCTCTTCGTGAAATCGACAAATTATACGAGGAGGAAAACCCCTCCCCAGAAGATGGGATCCGCATTGCTCAATTACAAGATATAATTTCAGAGGAAGATGGTTACAGTGCCGAGCCAGCAGCAGAGACTCTCTTAACGAGCATGCATATTGACCAATCGCTTCACGACCAACTCTTAAGGACAATTCCTACTGATATACAACTTCGTGTTCTTCTTTGTCAGGCTCTCTTTGGATCTCCAGATGCCCTTCTTCTAGATGAGCCTACAAACTTTCTTGATTTAGAGACGATCGGTTGGCTTGAAAGTTTTTTGAATAACTACCCTGGAGTAGTTGTCTTAACGAGCCATGACCGTCATTTTTTGAATTCGGTTGCGACCCATGTCGCCGACATAGATTACGAAACTGTTATCCTTTATCCAGGCAATTACGATTCAATGGTTCTTGCTAAGACTTCTGCTCGTTCGCAAACTGAGGCAGATGTAAAAGCAAAATCTAAGAAAATAGCTCAGCTTCGTCAATTTGTAGCTCGTTTTGGAGCAGGAACAAGGGCTAGTCAGGTTCGTTCTAGAGAAAGAGAAATTGAGCGACTTCAACCAGAAGCACTAAAGAAATCCAATATCCAGAGACCGTATATTCGATTTGTGGAATCAAAAAAAACTTCAGGTGAGCGTGTTCTGCTCATGAAGCAAGTTAATTACGATTATGGGCAAGGGGTTGTTCTATCAAAAGCTTGTGTAGAAGTTGTCCGTGGTGATCGTGTCGTTGTAATCGGAAATAATGGGGCTGGAAAGACTACTTTACTCAAGGTTATTGCAGGTATACTTCAACCGACGGAAGGGACTTTAGAGTTCGGTCATAACGTACTTCCGGCATATTTCCCTCAGAACCATTTTGATGCCATGGAGGGTGATATTGATCTTCCCATGGTTTCATGGCTTCAAAAGAAAAATCCTTCAGCGACTGATCAGATGTTGAGAGAAGCCTTAGGTAGAATGCTATTTTCTGGTGATGCTCCTAAGAAAGCCATTCGATCTCTCTCAGGTGGAGAAACAGCTCGTTTCATTCTTGCTCATATCACACTTCAGGAACACAACCTCTTGATTCTAGACGAGCCGAATAATCATATGGATATTGAGTCGGTCATCGCCTTGACACAGGCGCTGCGTGATTACAAAGGAACGGTGATAGTGTCGTCTCACGACCGTGATTTGATCGAAAACGTAAGCACAAAGGTCATCTCAATTGAAAAGACGAATGTGAGACTATTTTCTGGTACATTCGAGGAATGGACAGCAAGCCAGAAAGGGCAGAAGAACAGGTAAAAATGTGCACTGGGAAGAAGATAAGCCGGATCCTGTCGATTCAATAAAAGAATCGGACTGTCATTCCTCTAGAGATTCTGTCACCAGAATCTTCGAGCAGCTCCTAAAGAATCATCCAAGGAGGAATGGATTTTTGCGATTCTTATAAACTAAGGAGCCTTGCTTTCAGTAGGGTTTACTCGAAACGAGCATTGCTGCCCGACCTCCCACCGTCTTCACGATGAGCTTTTCACCCTTATTTGACACGGGGATGAATCCCCATGCAAACGGAATGCTCTCTGTTGCACTTTCCGTGGCCTTACGACCCCCAGCCATTAACTGGTACCGGTCCTCCAAAAGTCCGGACTTTCCTCCCGGTAGGCCTTCAGGCCTACCCGGCGACAGCCTTTTCTTCCCAGCGCACAAACGCGACTATACAACAGACTGAATACGACGTCGACGTTTCTTTGATGAGAGTAAGTCCACACTCTCTTCAACATCCTGCCAATAATGAATACGAGAACAATGTTCGCAAAAGACAACACGATCAGCCCTACGAACCAAGTTTTCGTGTTGAGCAGTCACTATGATGTTGCAACCACTACATGCCCTATTCTCAATGGTTACAACCACGCTATCGCCTTTGTGTCGAATTAGGCGTTCATAAATCGGTAGAATATCCGAAGAGGCCTCTGAGGCTAACTTATCTCGT
>NZ_PPEU01000088.1:0-2911 GCF_003056015.1 Candidatus Similichlamydia epinepheli
GCAAGACAAAGCGAAGATAAAGATTGTATTCCCAAACAACAAGAAAGAGAGAGAATGGCCACCAAAACACGAATCATGACAGCAGAAACTCACGCTCTTCATTAATTTTTTGTTTGCTAGTGCGTGGTTTGATCCTTTAAACTCCGCGGTCGCCGGAAACTTCGGGCCTCTAGAAGATTTTAGGTCAGGATCGAAAGATAGCAGCCTAGATTTGTTTCGAGAGGGGTCGGAGAAATTTTCCGGCTTTTTTCTTTTTTTTGCCAGTTCATCGTCAAGATGTCCTAATGCTTTTGAAGGCTATGAAGAGCGTGAGTTTCTGCTGTCATGATTCGTGTTTTGGTGGCCATTCTCTCTCTTTCTTGTTGTTTGGGAATACAATCTTTATCTTCGCTTTGTCTTGCGTCGTTTTTTTCGTTTTCTAGGGCTCAATTAAAATCTTTTCTAGGAGGAAAGGATTCTCGATTAGTTCTTGTTGCGAATCTGATGCGAAGCCCTGAAAAAGTTTTAGTGACAATTCTTTTTTTAGGAACGATGGGGAGCGTATTATGTCAAAACTTGGTTTCACACTTGTTAAGTGGTGTTTCGCCTTCATGGCTGCGTGTTTTTGTGCCTATGATGTTGAGCGCTGTGATTGCGGAGATTATCCCCAAAGTGCTAGCCATCGAATACAACATTTATACTGCAAAGATAGTAGTAGGCCCATTTTTTAGGATTCATAAATTACTGCACTATCCAAGAGTTGTGGCAATTGCATTTGCAAATTTGATTACTGGTGGATTTTCATTTTTCTTAAAAGAGCCTGAGAGGCCTACATTGGAAGAGCAAATTGATGCAATTGATCTTTCAAAAGATAGCCCTTTGATTTCTGAAGAGGAGAAGAGACTGTTTCAAAGTTATCTTCGTGTTGCAAGATTACAAGTTAGAGAAGTCGCTAGACCGATTCATGAATTAAACTATTTAGATTTGGAGTCGTCTTATGAATTTTTTCTTAAAACACCTCCTTCATTTATAGGCACTGAGATCCCCGTTATATCGGGACATTTTTTGAATGTAATGGGGACGTTAGATATACGACAACTGCTTTCTGTTCGTCATGATATCTCTAATGATAATATTCGACTCTTACTAAAACCACCTCGTTTTGTTCCTGAAAGCAGGTCCCTTGCCTTTGTATTGGGAGAATTAAAAGAAGAAAACACACGTCTTATTTTTGTTGTTAACGAGTTTGGTAGTGTGTGCGGAGTCGTGAGTTTACAGATCTTGCAGTATAAATGTTGTATTCGATGGCTAGCACTTTGGGGTATAGAAGATCCTGTCCCTGATCATGTATCTGGATTGTTTATAAGGGTAGATGGTACTGGACTAGTTGCAAGCGGAAGGATGGATTTAGAATTGTTTCGGCGTGTCAGCGGAGTTTCTTTACCTACTAGAAGCGGTCAAACTACTTTAGGAGGATGGGTTGTAGCGCAATGTAGAGAATTATTGTTGACAGGATCAATTCTTCAGATTGATGAACTTATAATACATGTTCTGTCTGTTGAGAATTGCTTGTTGAAATACCTTTACATTCAATGCAAACCAGTAGAATAGTAGGACTATATTGTTATGCAGTTAATTTGTTGGCTGTTTTTGACGATTTTGATGCTTGTTTTGGAAGGTTTTTTTTCCATGCAAGAAGTAGCAATTGTTTCATATGATCCATTACTATTAAACTACCAGTTACACAAAAAAAATATTAGAGCTCAAGCTGTTCATCATTTCATTCGTTCTCCACAATCCCTGTTCACAACAACTCTTATTCTTATAGAATTTGCCCTGCATTTTGGTTCAGAATGTGCAAAGAATCTATTTAAATCGATTGGAGTTCCTCTTCAGTTAATACCGTTTGTTTACATTCCAATAGTAGTGATTTTTGGAGAATTATCCCCTCTTTTTATGGGGAGAAGATTCCCTCATGTTATTGCTCAATTCGGTGTTGTCGTATTAGTTCCTGTTCGTTATATCGTTTCACCATTTTCATTTTTAATCGGGAAATTAATAAGACTAATTTCTTTCTTCTCTAATACGAGGAAAAATGGAGAAGAGCGTGTTCTTTTGCAGCGTGAGGATATTTTTCTTGCACTTCGTGAAAATTCGAATCTTGTTCATGTTCTTTCTCCTCAAGGTATATTACGATTTGAGACAAAAACTTTATCTTCATTGAGAAAATTGGAGATGAAATCTCTTGCTCGATCTCTTATGAAGGTTCCTTTATTATTCGGTAATAATTATTCTCATAGTTGTGTGCAAAACCTTTTACAGATATCTTTAGCGCCTTTTTTGCTCTGTTTTTCACCGGAAGAAGTGCTGCCGCGACTTCTTTTCCCTGCTAGGGTTTTGTTTGGCAAAGATGATTTGATCCTTTTTCAATCTTTGGAGAGGAGCAGAATTGTATATGCCTCTTCAAAGCCTTTTTCCAGTTCGTTTGATTTTGATACGTTACTCACACAAAACGATACATTTTTCTTAGTTCTTGACTCAGATGAACAAATAGTTGGATGGCTTTCTTTGAGCTTTTTTTTTGAAGAATTATTTGGTGGAATTGGCGCTATTTCTCATGAGAATCAACCTTGTTTATTTGAAAGAACAGCGCCTGGATCTATGACAATTCGTCAAATGCGTTGTGAGTTTAGAATTGGGATTCAAGAAGCAGACGAATCTTTAACTTTGAGCGAACTCTTGGAAGAGGTCCTAGGCAGACATTTAAAAGTTGGTGACTCATACTATTTTGAGCAAAGCGAGATTGAGCTTGTTGTACAAGAGACAACTCGTCTTGCAGGTGCTAAAACAATTCTCCTTCGTTATAGAGGTGATCCAGGTCGTATTAAATAGGTCGTTTACAATTTCTTTTCTTTCCCCAGAGTCTCTCTAT
>NZ_PPEU01000089.1:0-2846 GCF_003056015.1 Candidatus Similichlamydia epinepheli
CGTGTCAGAAGGTAATGCTCCATGGAGTTTAGAAGTCATTAATGGAGGCTCTACATCACTTCCCATTCAAAAGTTTTTGATTGATAACGTGAGCAAAGAGATCGTTTTGATGATAGGGGTTTTTCATATTTTCTTATCGATGTTAAGAGGGTGTTCTAAAACAAAGACTAATTTTGGTTGGGCGCTTTGCATGATTGGAGGATATTTTACTCTAGCTAATTTTTTGGAGGCATCTTTGCTTCCACACTATGTTTTGCAAATTTCTAAAGAAAAGATTCTTTTAATAGCCAATGGAGCAACTTTTTTTGGCTTTTTAGCTGCGCATATAATTGCGATTTACGAAAGGGGACTTTTGAGTGGCCTTCTGGAGTGGATGAACGTAATACAGATTTTTTCAGATGTTCTTTCTTATTTGAGGCTTTATGCTCTGGGTCTTTCTGGGGCTATCATTGCAGAGACATTCAACTCTATTTCTCTTTTTCTTCCATGGCCTTTTTCTTGGGGTTGTCTCTTATTTGGACATGTAATCAATTTTGGATTGGGTGTCATGGGTGCTGTTGTGCATAGTTTACGGTTAAATTTTTTGGAATGGTATCGTTACTCGTTTGATGGTGGTGGTCGCGCGTTTCGGCCCTTATCTCTAGAGAAGTAATTAAATCTAATGAGGCGGCTTATGTTTGATTTTAATATGGTTGGTCCAGGGTTAGCTTTAGCTTTTGGATGCATTGGAAGTAGTTTAGGGTGTCAAATTGCCGCTTCAGCTTGTTTATCGGTCATGTCACAAACAGATGAAGGACACGGCAAGTTAATTGCGATGTCTACTGCTCCTGCCTCTCAATCTATTTTTGGCTTTATTTTGATGCTTCTTATGAAGAATGCTATTCTTTCTGGTAGTTTCTCTCCTTTGAGTGGTGTTTTTTTAGGTATTGGGTGTGGATCTGCTCTTGCGATTTCTGCTGTAGCCCAAGGAAAGATATGTGCTGCCGGTATATATCTTTCGCTTAAGAAGCCAGAAAATTATGGTAAGGCATGGGCCCCTATAGGTGTTATAGAGTCTTTTGCTCTTTTTGCATTTGTTTTTTCTCTTTTGATTCTCTACTAGCCGAAGACTAGAATATGAGTTCCGGTGCAGAGTAGAAGAAATCCTAGTATCTTTTTCATATGTGGGTTCTTTTCTTGTGCTCTTTGAAGCAGGATGTAGACTGGAATTTGCAATCCTAAGGAGAGCAAATTAGCAACTTGTGCAAGAAGAAGATTATTCGTGAAGGCTAGGGTTGCGGCTATTGAATCCATTCCTAAGATGGTATCGCATATTAGGAGCAGGGCGATGGAGAAAATTCCTGTTCTGTGGTTAGATTTCATGAAAAAACATTTCGAACGTAACTTATGAAAAGCATTTTTAAAACGACTGGTTGATTCATGAGCTTCTTCAATCGCTAATCCGTAACCTGTGTAGAGGATAGGCAAAGAAAAGAATCTTACTATCCATCTTGCCTTAGATATAAGTACAAAACCTGCGAACAGGAAATTGACTCTGACTATTGCTTTTCCTATTAGTACTATTTTCAACACCCTTGATTCGTCTTCTTGTTGAAAATTAAATATCCTAAAGAGAGCAAGGAAGAGCGATAAATTATCCACAGTGGTCAAAGAACATACTAGAAAGGTTGACAAGAACTGTGTAGAGGCTTCGCGACTTGTGAGTGTGCTTTTAGCATCTATTTGATCCCACATTAATAAGATTGAGAGAGTTGATAAAAGAGCTATCATCCCTATGCTTAATAGAAGGCGTGTTGCATGAAATGGTGATATTGTTCTCGGTTGATTTATCACCATAATCACAATCAAGACAAGATAGCTTCCCGCTATGATTAGATTTTCGATCATCCTTGTCCCCCTTATTTTTTTCTCTAAGTATTAAATTCCTTCATTATCCTTTCTGGGTTTTTTCGATCTATTAGTCGTTGAGAGAAATTACTTAGTCTAGTCAACTATTTTTATCTTTCTGATTTTTGTGTGCTCGTTGTATCACGCAAGCTAATCGAAGCAGGGGGAAGTGCCGCATTTCACTCTACAATCGCAGGGTGGGTCTTTATTCTCTGTGTAAGCGGATCTTATAGGTTGTTCCCATGTCAGCTGTTCAGCAACTTTCTTTGATTTTGTATACTTTTCTCATTGCAGGTTATGTCATTTTAGATGGATATGACCTGGGTGTTGGTATTTTGCATGTCTTTAGAACTAAGGAAAGTGATAAGAAAAAGTCTTTAAAGATTATCGGATCCAAATGGGATTGGAATGAAATTTGGCTTGTTTCCGGTGGTGGAGTCCTTTTTGCCGGAGTGCCAAAGATCTCCTCAATACTTTTCTATTCTTTTCGTTTTATTTGGCTTGCTCTTCTCATAGGGTTGATTCTGAAGCCACTTTTTGTTTTTTATCGCAAGAGAGTAACCTTTCATTTTTTTCAGAGTCTTTTGGATATTGGAATATCCTTATCATGTGTTCTGGTAGCATTTTTGGGAGGTTTTTTATCAGGTCATCTTGTGATTGGTCTTCCTATAGATGGGGGGACAGGTGAAGTAATTCATAACTTACTTTGCCTTTGTTCTCCTTACGCTATTGTGATGGGTTTTGCTTCGGTTTCTCTCTTCGCAGTACACGGTGCTTTCTACCTTCTTCAGTCTATCGCTGCTGAGAAACAACGTGACAATGTGAATAAGCTAGCAGTCTTGTTTTCTATTTTGAGCGTCATCTGTTGTCTCACTTGCCTAATTATTCTTCGCACACAACATAAAGATGTTTTTCAAAAATTGTTAATGAGTCCTCTTTCTATTTTCATGATGAGTCTT
>NZ_PPEU01000090.1:0-2808 GCF_003056015.1 Candidatus Similichlamydia epinepheli
AAAGAGGCTCTCGTATTTGATGCAAATAGCCCCCGTTTAAAGCTAGGAGGAATTGACCTTGATCACTTAGCAATCCAAGGAGACTTCTTGCAAGACAGACAGGGTATTGGAGCAAAACAATAGATGCACCGCTCTTGACCATTAATCCACTCAATCTGCTGAAAACAGGAAATACAGAGAAGATGCTTTTTATTAGAAAGAGGCCCTTTACAGTGCAGGCAATAAGATGGGTAAAAAAAATGAATCAATGCATTAATGCAAGCTGTACTTTGGATTTTCAAATGTTCCCCCAATCGAGAGTGTGAAAGGCTCAGTTACTTTTAGAAGGACATACTGTTTCATTCTAATATTGATATTAATATTGCCGTCAAAGTCGATAAATGAATGTTCGATAGGGGAGAGATAGAACTGAGAACGCTTTCCTTCACTGTAGCTATTCTTAAGCTGAGTAAAATAAAATCGACGATCAACAATGATGTACTCTAGATCACCACGAATTGGGATAAAAAGACCCATGTCTAATCCAAGGCGGCCTAAGATTTCAAAAGGAATATCAAGAATATGATAGTCTCGTTTAAATGTATTGATAAAGTTAAGGGTTCCCTTTCCTGAAAAACTAGAGGCATCTCCTAATATTCCATCGATATTGAAGGCGCGCAGCTCCCGAATTGTCAAAGGTTTGATTCGTGTTGGATATTTTCCAATTTTCTTTAAAAGACTAGGACGAAAATCTGTGATGACTACCTCAGGAATATTGAGACTCCAACCCTCTTCCCGTTTAGCGATCTCGACTGATTTTATAGCAAATACTCCCGATTCATCACTAATTGTAAATCGATGAAGTTCGATATGACTAAGACAAGCATCAATCTCACTCATTAAAGTTTCCATCAGTGTTCCCATTAATTGAAAATGCTTTCCCTTTAAGTATCCTGTAAATCGACTCTCTTTTAAATCAGTTTTGGAAATGATTAGATTGCCACTCAGTTCATATCCTTTTCCAATCTCAAATTCTATGACTCTCTCCTTTATACTTTGTCCGAATAGTTGTGCTAATTTGGGAACATTGATTTTCATCTGACCTGTAAGGGCCATGCGATCTGAAAATGATGCGCGTGGATTATGATAGAAAGAGAAGTCGAGCCCATACACTCCTCCGTCTATACTTTGAATAAAAAATCCTTCATTTGCATTCCAGTCTGTTTGGATGACAAGAGGCTCTTCTCCTCGATGCTCATTGCAAGTTTCTTGTATTGTAAATATTGAGGTAAAGTGAGGGTGAGAAGAAAGCTGCGCAGTTAACTCAAAAGGCATTTCGTTATAAAGAGTGTTGAGCTGCACCTCTAGTCCATTTTTCTGATAAGCAAATGAACAACTACTTAAATACCAAGCTTTATCCCCAATCCAATAATACCCTTCTTTTAAAAAACCACTTACTCTCGATTCTTTATCAAATTCAAAGTCAAGTGAAGCTTCAATCTGGTTTTCCCACGTCAAGGGATAATTAAACACAATCATCTTTTCTTCTTCATAGTTTAAGTAAGGAAGAGAATGGGTCTGGCCTAAAAAATGGACCATTTCTGGAGGAATAATGACTTTTATTCCTTCTCCCTTTAGCTTTCCCTTAAAATAATTAAGATGGCCAAAGTGGCACTTAGCCCATAGTTGAGCGGAACGGCGATGAAGAAAGTTAAAATCAGCATTTTTTAAAGAAAACCCTTCATTTTGTCCGTACGTGATATGTAAAAGATCAGGACTTTCTACTTTTAGTCGCCCTTTTCCAAATTCTTCACCAATACAATAGAGTTTTGAGTTGAGCGCCCATCCCTTCCATCCTTTAGTGAAATCAAATAACAGCTCTCCTTTAGCAAGGAGCGTTCCTTGCAAATAGTCCCAGTTGACTTCCATTTGAGGGAGAAGAATTGCTAGCTCTCCAAGGTTAAGGGAAAGCTGTTCCAAAGGGACTTGAAGGAAGTGGTTTTGTTCTGAATAGGAAATCATTCCACTTTTAAGAGAGCTTTTTTTCCAAAAAACGGTTAGTCCAGGAACATACCATCCCCCTTCTATATAGATGATGTCACCTTGAATTTTTAGTGAGCCTGCTTCAAATCGCTCTAAAGAAAAGCAGTCCCCTCTTTTTTCTCCATGGATTGCTAAGTGATCAAGGTCAATTCCTCCTAGCTTTAAACGGGGGCTATTTGCATCAAATACGAGAGCCTCTTTTTTTCGATCAAACAAGAACGATAGCTTTACTTCCCCTCCAACATGGGGCCCTCGCATTTCATCTAAAGCTTCTTCTTTAATTGGGATGAGTCCTGCTGAATTTAGAAAGTCTAAATGTTGGACTAAGTCAATCGCTGAAAGTGTGGTAGATACCTGAGCTTTGCTCAATCCCCCTTCTTGAAAGGTCAAAGTCTCAACCTCGATTCGCGCACCAAATAATCGTGTCTTTTCCGTATCTAATTGAAAAGAGAGCTCTTTTTTTTCTTGAATACCCCGTCCAACAATACGGCAAATTTCATACGTTGGTGCCTATAAACGGCAATCATAAATTAAAACCCCCTCCTTTGCATCAAGTTCAAGAACAGGCACATTGAGGGTATACGATTTTGGGATGTTTCCTGCACCAAGAGATAGGGTTCCTGCCACTTCTTCAACTTTAAAACGGGAGTCTTCAGCAGAATAATAAAGATCACCAGAAAGCCCTTCAAAACCAAAGGCTTCAGAAAAAGAGTACTTTCCATCTTGCAAATGAAGGATTTTTTATTCAAAGTATAGACGGAGGAGTGTATGGGCTCGACTTCTCTT
>NZ_PPEU01000091.1:0-2729 GCF_003056015.1 Candidatus Similichlamydia epinepheli
TTACAACTCCTTTCGTGTCTGCAATTTCATTTATTTTGGGGACAGACATCGTTTATGAAAATCATTTGCTGTTTTACCTGGTAGAAGTTGCTGTATTAATTCTCATGATAATTTCAACTGTTCTAATTGGAGCTATCACTAGATGGTATGTTGTCAAAAAAATGGTTGAAATAGGAGAAACAATTCTTCACAAGATTCCTTTTGTTCGAATAGTTTACAAAGCTTCTCGTGAGGTAATGCAATCTTTTGTTGCTTCTTCAAAAGCTCCATTCAAGGAAGTAGTTCTGGTGCCATTCCCTCAAGCTGGAAGTTATTCGATTGCTTTCTTGATCAAAGAAGAAGGTAAATGGGACAAGGAGAACCCTGGAAGCATTTTTTCATCTGTCTTTGTTCCTACTACCCCCAATCCAACCACCGGCTTCATACTTTTAATAAAAAGTGACCTCATTATTCCTACAGACTTTTCAATGGAAGAAGGACTCAAGTTCATCATTAGTTGTGGGGTTGTGAACCTTGGAGATTCTATCTGGCCGAAGGATCGGGAATCGCCAGAATAGACTCCTCAATGTACCTAAATATCTCTTCTTGTGTTGCGGGGAGAGAAAAAAGAAAAAGATGATCAAATGAAATAGGAGCCAAAACAAGACAGGAAGGAAGTGGAAGCTCTCCCATTCCAAGCCTAGAAAGAACTTCTTTTAAGAAAAGTGCTTGCAATGACCCTCTACTTTTGTTTACCTCAACACAACAGAATACAAGGAGATCTTTCCAAGATCTAAGAATGGAATAATCACCAAAAAATAATTGCCTCATCTGCTCACAACAAGAACAATTTCCCCTTTCGTGTGTAAAAAACACAAATAGACGCTTTTGTTCTTCGAAAGCTTTCCTGGACGCAACCGCGTAATCCGTTTCATACCCTACTGAGTGAGATGACTCAAAAAAATATGGAGCTGACTCCATAATCATTTCACATCGAAAGAATACGAATATAACACAGAACGCTAAGTGCGCAAAGCCATTCCCAAGGTACTTTTCAAACACTTTCTTTCCCCACAACAAAAACTCATTAAAAAAATGATCAGGAACAAAGTTATAGCTCCCAAATGAATGTATAAAAACATTTATCGAAGCTTTCATTCGTGGTCAATAGATCGGGTTTATAACATTGATATGTAATCGCGGCCTTTTTGTGTTAAACAGCGCCCACGAGACGAACGGACTAAAAGTCCTTCCTTTAGAAGGTGAGATTCGTAAACTTGCTCTACTGTTTCTACGCTCTCTCCCAGATGAGATGCAAGAACCTGTACGCCGACAGGCCCTCCTCCATAAAGAGCTTCAAGTAGGTAAATAATTTTTCTTTCAATTGGATTCAATCCGATTGAATCAATACCAAGCAAGTCAAGTGCATCCAAAACAGATTGTCGTGATATAGCACTCTCCTGTGCCGAAATGACAAACCTACGACTCCATTTCAAAAAGTGAAGAGCTACCCTAGGCGTTCCCCTAGAGCGAGATGCAATTATGTAAGCAGCATCTTGATCAATTTCTACGTCCAATTTACGTGATGCTAGTAACAAAATTTGTTTTAATTCATCAATTGAGTACTCTTCAAATGAAATTACTACTTCAAACCGCGAAAGAAACGGCTTAGATAGCTTCCCAGGAAATGTCGTTGCTCCGATCAAAGTAAAAGGCTTCAATTTGATTGACAAAGAACGTGCACTCTTATTGCGCTCTATTAATAATCTCAGGTCAAAATTATCCATTGCATTGTAAAGAGATTCACTGCAAGCGCGGTTAAGCGAATGAATTTCATCTAAGAAAAGGAGCTCTCCTTCCTTCAAACGAGAAAGATTTCGGCAAGAGTCAAGCATAAGCCCATGACGATAACTAGATTGTGTTAATCGTATCAAAATGCAAAGTCGCAATTCGATATTTGATTCAGATTGATCAAAAATAAACGTCAAATTTGAAACAATTTTACTTTCCTTAGAGAGCCGAAAAAGAAGAAGAACCAAGACAGTCCCTTTCCACTTCATCCAGATCTACCAGAAAGTATAGATGAGCATTCTTGGCTTCTCTTCTCTTCAATGCTCTGAATTGTTTGTGCAGCATTGTCTATATTCGATTGAAGTGTTTCACAAACCTTACCGCATTGGTTAACAGCGCCAAAGTATAGTTCCTTTAATGCTCCATATCTTGTCCGTGCTGTGTCGACTAAACCAACCTCTAAGGCACTTTTACCTGTTTTAAATGACTCACCAACTACCTGCATAACACCAGGCAGCTTGGCTTTATTCATGTGTAAAAGTTGCGATCCACCTACAAGTGCACAGCCAACTGTAGATAAAGAGAAGAGACCGCTAGATTTATTCCTCATGCTTGAGTCATAACTTTTTAAGTCGTTCAATACCTTTTTCCAATTCACCTTTGTTGCTGACCCTAAAAGACGATGCGATTGCAGACAAGAAACAGAAGAATTAACTAAAACCGCACACATCCTTTGAATAGGATCACCTATGGTTCGCTTAAGATTGATATCATCTGTTTTTATATTAGTAGGAGCATAAGATGTATCTGCAGTTAATCCAAGACTTCTAGCGTAACGAGCAGAAGCTAAAACTCCTTCGGCTACTTCACGCTTTCTGGCTTCCTCCTTCTGACGAATCTCCTCCTCATCTGGAACATCATCAAAAAAGGCACGGGAAGCATAAGAAGCAACTCTTGAA
>NZ_PPEU01000092.1:0-2672 GCF_003056015.1 Candidatus Similichlamydia epinepheli
ACACAAGGTAAACGAATAACTAGTAACCAGGCTCTGCCAATTCTTCTTCTTGCTCATCATGAACATTTGTGATGACACAACCACTCGTCAACACAAGACTTGCAACAGAAACAGCTTTCCCAAGAGCCACAACCACAACAGCCACAGGATCCACAACGGCTAACTCGAGGAGATTTCCAAAAGTATTGGTCAGA
Source organism: Candidatus Similichlamydia epinepheli (assembly GCF_003056015.1). Lineage (NCBI taxonomy): Bacteria > Pseudomonadati > Chlamydiota > Chlamydiia > Parachlamydiales > Candidatus Parilichlamydiaceae > Candidatus Similichlamydia > Candidatus Similichlamydia epinepheli. Next base: position 195 of record NZ_PPEU01000092.1, read on the forward strand.
CCGTTGTAGCCCCAATGTGGATCCTGACTTTCATAAATCTTACCTGCAATCAAAGATCCATTTTCACCACAATTCGAAGCGATCTGCCTTGCAGGCGCAAAACAAGCACGACGAATAATGCTCACACCCACAGCTACCTCAGGAGAAACCTCAGATTCAAGTTTTTCCAAAAGAGGAACAGCGCGAATCAACGCGACTCCACCACCAGGGACAATGCCATCCGACAAGGCTGCACGAGTAGCATGAAGAGCATCCTCAATACGATCCTTTTTCTCACGTGCTTCTGCTTCCGTTGCTGCCCCAACATGAATCACTGCCACACCATCCTGCAACTTCGAAAGCCTCTCTGCCAATGCCTCCCTTTCATAAGAAGAATCGGCCTGTGCCAAAGAAATACGAATCTGCTCACAACGCTCTTCGATGCAAGCTTGATCGCCTAATCCCTCTACAACAGTCGTATCCTCTTTCGAAACACGAACCTTCCCAGCTTTCCCCAAAACAGACAAATCAGCATCTTCTAAGGAAAGACCCACTTCAGAAGAAATCACCTGTGCACCAGTCAATACCGCTAAATCTTCTAACTTCTGCTTACGACGATCACCAAAATCAGGAGCCTTAACCGCACAAACAGGTAAACCACCTTTGACTTTATTGAGAACCAACATCGCAATCGCTTCCGATTCAATATCTTCTGCAACAATCAAAAGTGGACGACCTCCTTTCACTTCAGAAAAACGCTCCAAGAACTTTACTAATTCAGCAACAGAGGCAACCTTCTTCCCAATCAAAAGAATGAACGCATCTGAAAGCTCACAAATACCTTTCTCTGGATCTGTCACAAAATAGGGAGATACATAGCCCTTCGAAAATTGCATGCCTTTTACAACTTCAAGACTTGTCTCAATCGACTTACTTTCTCCAATCGAAATGACGCCTTCTTTCCCAATCTCTTCGATGGCTTTCGCAATGATAGATCCGATATCCGGATCATTATTCGCGGAAATAGTTGCAACTTGGGCAAGGCGCTCATTGGTCTCCACTTTAGATCCCATACTGCGAACAAACGAACAAACCCGGTCGACAGCGAGCTCTAAACCGACTTTCAATTAGAGCTCGCTGTCGACCGGGTTTGTTCGTTTGTTCGCAGTATGGGATCTAAAGTGGAGACCAATGAGCGCCATTCCCAAGAACAACAGCTGTTGTTGTCCCATCACCAGCAAGATCAGCCGTCTGAGTAGCAATCTCTTTGAGAAGTTGAGCACCCACATCCTGCAAAGGATCCTTTAAGACAATCTCCTTTGCGACAGAAACACCATCCTTGGTTGTCACAACTGAATCACCTCGACCTAACATAACAGTCCTGCCCATAGGACCCAATGTGACTGATACAATCTGGGATAAAATGCGAGCGCCTTCTACAACAGATTGACGCGCTTCATCACCTAACGTAACGACTTTCTTCTCAACCATATCATACCCCACAAGTGCCTTTAAGAAGGCAAAACACCCAAAATATCCTTCAAGGAGACAACAACAAACTCTTCTCCTTCGAATTGCACTTCCATTCCAGAATAAGAAGAAAATAAAACACGACTTCCTTCTGCTAACTTCGTAAAATCTGATTCCTTCGAAGCTTCATCACCTTGCGCACAGGCAACGACAATCCCTTCAGCAGGCTTTTCTTTCGCTGAATCAGGAATAAGAATGCCCCCCTTCGACTGTACAGAAATCCTTTTCAGGAGAACACGACTTCCTAAAGGTTGTAACTTCGCCATACACCCACCACAATACGGTTTCATCTTAGATCTAAAAAGAACAATTCCCTTGGAAAAGAGAGACCAAATTTTAGAGAAAATCAACTAATTCAGTCAAGAAAATGAACTTGTTTTTGGCAAGCTAATAAGGCGACTGCTAAGTTTTTTTCATTCTAGATGAATCGAAATAAGACTTTATATAATCAGCACCCTTCTATTCCGTTTGGAGAACGAGACTAATGCAACTCAACTCACAGCAACAAGATGTATTGTCTCATGTTCAAGGGCCCGTTCTCGTATTGGCAGGCGCCGGCACTGGTAAAACAACCGTTTTGACAGAACGTCTTTGCAGAATGGTCCGCCATCATCACGTATGCCCAACACAAATTCTCGCACTCACATTCACAAATCAAGCAGCAAGAATAATGCAGTTCCGGATTCGACGCAGAGGAGTTGAAGGCGCCTGGATTGGGACTTTTCATCGCCTAGGCTACGATCTTTTACGTTCGTATTTGCCAACAACAACTATCCAACAAACAGATGCTTTTTCATTGTATGATGAAGGCGATCGTAAAAAAATTCTTCGCGATCTTATTGAAACAACTCAAAGCTCACTTTCCCTTTCATGCTTAGAACAATTTTTGAAGAAACAAAAAAATGAAGGAGAGACCATTCGATCGGACAATACGGAAAATGAGAAAGAACATCTCTACTATCTCTACGA